>NZ_AUEY01000021.1 GCF_000426225.1 Desulforegula conservatrix Mb1Pa | reverse complement strand
AGACGGCTCAGGCAGCTGGGGTATAGCGGCGAATTCCAGAGCATCAAAATGACATCATGGCGGAACTCGGCATGTCAGCTCAGCCACTGGGCAATGCCCAACAAATGGTTTGAAGAAATCGGACTGTTCGCGATGAATGAAATTCAAACGGGAGTGCTTCCTCTTTTTACAACGAGATAAGGATGAACAAGAGCCGTGTACGAGGCCCGTACGCACGGTTCTGTGAGAGGGATGAAGCAGACTTGATCAGCTGCTTCACCCTACTCGATTTGCTCCTGAAACAACATATATCTGCCAAGGCTGAACATTGCAGTTTGAAGGAGACAGCTGGGCGTCAGAGAATATTTTTTTAAAAATTTCTTCTGGAACAGGTTTGTCAAGAAAAGCTCGGATTGAGACACGTTTTTTTAATGCTTCAGATACTGACATTCTGGGGAGATCCTTCGCTATATAGGGTTAAATATGTATATGGTAAAGAACACCATATCCAAACAAGTCCTTTGCGTTCTAATTATCCCCAATCGTCCTGGGAGGCGAAAATGTCCGAGAGAATAAAGAGTTCAGGATATTCGGAAACCTTGCGCAAGAAGTCCGAGGAAAAGGCAGGCGCATTTGCCATCAAGCTTGATGAATCCCTTTCTCCTGAAGAAGTAAAGACTGTACTCCATGAACTCCATGTTCACCAGATAGAGCTGGAAATGCAGAATGACGAGCTAAGGAGCACACAAGAAAAACTTGAAGCCTCTCGAGCAAGATATTTCAATCTCTATAATTTGGCTCCGGCAGGGTATTTGACCCTTAATAAAAAGGGACTCATCACAGAGGCTAATTTAGCAGCAGGCAATCTGGTTGGAATACCAAGGGGCACAATGATCTCGCAGCCTTTTACCCGTTTCATATTTCAGGATGATCTGGATTTACAATATCTGAGATGCAAGAAGCTCCTTGAAACAGGTGTCAGCCAGGTCTATGAATTGCGCCTTCTTAAAAAAGACGGCCAGCCAATATGGGTGAGGGTGGAGTCTGCTGTGGCGAGTGATTCTGAGGGAGTATCTTCTTTCCGTGTGGTACTTAGCGATATAACAGATCGTAAGCGGGCAGAGGAAGCGTTAAAAGCTCTTTCATTGCGCCAGAATGCAATACTTGCGGCAATTCCGGACATTATCATGGAGGTTGACAGCAACAAACGATATATCTGGGCCAATAACGTAGGAAAAGAGTTTTTCGGTGATGATGTCATAGGCATGGAAGCTTCTTGCTATTTTGTTGGTGAACAGAACACTTATGAAATAGTTCAGCCATTATATGACGGCACCGGAGACATGATTTATGTCGAAAGCTGGCAAAGACGCAGAGACGGAGAAAAAAGACTGCTGGCCTGGTGGTGCAAGTCAGTGGAGGATGAAAACGGAAAAAGAACAAGCTGGCTCTCAACCGCAAGGGATATCACTGAACGGAAAAAAGCCGAGAATGAACTTAATCTGTTTTTTGATCTTGTTCCTGATATGGTCTGCATTGCCACGGCAGACGGATACTTCAAGAAAATAAACAAGGCTTGGGAAGCAGTTCTTGGTTTTTCGAGCGAAGAATTACTTGGAAAGCCAATCATGGATATGATTCATCCTGATGATAGGGCTGCCACTCTTGAAGAAATAGAAAAGCAGCTCGCCGGTGAATACACACTGGATTTTTGCAACCGCTATCGTTGCAAGGACGGCTCATACCGATGGTTTGACTGGAAGGCCACACCTGCCGTTGATCATAATCTTCTTTTTGCCGCTGCGAGGGACATTACAGAGCGCAAGAAAATGGAAGAAGAAAATGAAAAACTGATGGCACAGAATCTTCAGCTTCAGAAGACCAAGAGTCTGGCTACAATGGCCGGAGGTATAGCCCACCATTTTAATAACCAGCTTTTTGCTGTGATTGGCAATCTTGATCTTGCCTTGTGCGATTCTAACCTTAGCGCTGAAACCATTGAAAAACTGAACGATGCCATGCAGGCGGCAGAAAAGGCGGCCGAGGTCAGCTCTCTAATGCTTACCTATATTGGACAGTCAACCGGTAAATATGAATCTTTGGATCTTTCCGATCTGTGCAGAAATAATCTTCCTCTCATTAAATCAGCAATACCCCAGAACATTTCTTTCGAGGTCGAGTTTCAGGCCACAAATTCAGTAATTAAGGGTGATGCCAAGCAGATACAGATGGCTCTGGCCAATCTTATCCTGAATGCGTACGAGTCCCTTAAACGAGTTCATGATGTTATTCATATGACCGTCAAGACTGTCAAATTGTCAGAAATTCCGGCTTCGCTACGTTTTCCGTTGGACTGGCAGCCGCATGGCGAAGAATATGCCTGTGTTGAAGTGCTTGATACAGGATGCGGAATTGCCGAAGCTGATATGGAGAAGCTGTTCGATCCATTTTTTACCACCAGATTTTCTGGTCGTGGCCTGGGACTTTCTGTTGTTCTTGGAATTGTGCGCGGACATGGAGGACTGATCACTGTGGAGAGTGTGCTTGGCAGTGGCAGTTCCTTCAGAGTATTTTTCCCTCTGACTGATGAAAAACTAGTCAAAAAGTCTGAAAAAACAGCCCATGCCCAAGAATATAAAGGTGATGGCACCGTGCTTCTGGTTGATGATAATCAATCTGTTCTGATGACTGCCAAATCTATTTTGGAGACCCATATGGGTTTTTCCGTACTCATAGCCCATGATGGAGTCGAAGCTGTTGGGGTTTTCAAGGGCAGCATGGACAAAATCCGTCTGGTGATCTGCGACCTGACCATGCCTAATATGGATGGCTGGGAAACGATTATTGCCCTGCGCAAGCTCAGACCTGATGTTCCTGTAATTCTGGCCAGCGGCTATGACAGAGATCAGGCAATGGAAGGCGAGCATCCTGAACAGCCCCAGGTTTTTTTAAGCAAACCATACAGGCTTAATGATCTTATAGACGCGGTGGATAAGGCTCTTGGGCAATAATGGGTGGCCTAATAAACAAGAGTCTTTCATTGTTGGCAAAATAAAAGAACATGTAGGTCGTGCTGAGCTTCAGCGCAGCCCAACATAAGAAGGAGAATCCTTATGATTTGTCATCTCCTGTCGAGCTTCGGCAAAGGACGCCTCAGCGCGACCTATATAAATTTAATCGCATGTTTCCAAGACGCGGTCATTTTATCAGCCGAGAAAAATCACTGAGTTTTCGACAGGCTCGCGTTCTGTTCTGGTTTTGTTTACAGGAGCGTTTTCATCCGCGTATCCGAATGACATTCCAAATAAAATCCCGCGCTCATCAGGGATGCCCAGTGCTTCGCGCACAGGATCAGGAAATTGACCGAGCGCCCCCTGCATGCAGCTTGAAATTCCGTTCTCAGTCATGAGCAGGGAAAGGGTTTGAGCGTAAATTCCGATGTCTACGGCTCCCATGATGTTCAGGTATTTGTCCATTGTGAAAAAGACAGCGTGGGGTGCGTCAAAAAAAGTCCAGTTTCTTAGCATGGCAAGCATTCTGCCTTCCTTGTCGCTGCGCTCAATTCCCATTGAACTGTAAAGGGCGTGCGCTGAGCCGAATTGACGATCACGATGAACTCCTTCGTATTTTACTTTCCAGTCAAAATCAGGATTTGGTGCCTGTCCGCTCATAACCGCCGCAACCATTTTGTTTTTAATTTCATCTTTCTTGGCTCCTGAAACTACATATACCTGCCATGGCTGAACATTACAGTTTGAAGGTGACAGCTGGGCATCAGTGAAAATTTTTTTAAGGGTTTCCTCTGGAACAGGTTTGTCAAGAAAAGCGCGGATTGAGACACGGTTTTTTAGTGCTTCTGATACTGACATTGCTGGAAGTCCTCCTTTTATATTCGGCTATATATTGGGAATGTATATTGTTGAAGTATGCTTAATGAGTCAACTCGTAAGACATATCACAGTATTTGATTTTGGATACCAGCTTTTTTTCTGTTAAAACTATCCTGTGTTATGCTAATTTAAATCAGTTTGGATAAAACATCTTACCTGTCTTTACAATATGTACCTGGTCTGTTCCGAGCGTTTCTTTTAATCTTCATTAATCAGATTTGATGGACTCGCAAAAAGTCAAAAAAAGACGCCGGCGTCATGCCGGACTTTATCAGGCATTTGTGTATTTCCAGATGCTTCCGAATTCCGGCTCCCATTTTTCACTCAGGCAGGCATCGCCGGTATGAAGGAGACTGGATTCCGGCCTTCGCCGGAATAACTGAAATTGGATTTTTTGTGACGTTGTCAGATTTAATACCGCCAGATTTAACACCGGCGGCGTCAAAACCGGCTTCTATTCCTTCAGCTGATCAGCTTTGCGGAATCAGCCGTATAAATTAAATTTTATCTGAATAATATGAGACTGATAGAAAAATGAGAAAAATCATACAGTTTCAAAAAACACCCGACATACTGGCAATTGACGACACTCCTGCCAATTTGCAGCTGCTTGCAGGCATGCTAAAGGACAGAGGCTACAGAGTGAGACCTGTTCCAAATGGCAAGCTTGGAATACAGGCTGCAAAAAAGGAACTGCCCGATTTGATTCTTCTTGATATTAATATGCCTGGAATGAATGGATACGAGGTTTGCCAGCACCTTAAATCAGATCCTGAGCTTTATCCGATTCCGGTAATATTCATCAGCGCGATGAACGATACCCTTGATAAGGTCAAGGCTTTCAGTGTAGGAGCGGTTGACTACATAACAAAGCCTTTTCAGATGGAAGAAGTTTATGCCCGTGTTGAAACCCATCTTGCCCTGCATTTTTTTCAAGCTCAACTCGAAATCCAGAACAACAGCCTCCAGAAGTTGGTTAAGGATCAGGTTCGGGAAATCACAAACTCCCAGCTCGCTACAATTCTTGCTTTATCAAAACTCGCTGAGCAGAGGGATGACTCCACAGGCAAGCATTTGGAGCGTGTCCAGATTCTTTGCAGGATGCTTGCCGACAGACTCGCTTTTCTTCCCCAATACAGGACTCATATAAGCGAATGCTATACAGAGAATATATTCCACGCTAGTCCCATGCATGATATTGGCAAAGTCGCCATACCAGACAGTATCCTCATGAAGCCAGGCCCCCTGACATCCGAAGAATTTGATATTATGAAAAGGCATACTGTGGTTGGGTTTGAAACCCTTTCCGAAGTTTATGTTCTGTATCCGGGCAATGCTTTTATAAATATGGGACGTTCGATTGCAAGACATCATCATGAAAGATGGGATGGAAAAGGATACCCTGACGGCTTGTCCGGGACTTCAATTCCCTTGTCGGCAAGAATCATGTCTCTTGTTGACGTCTATGACGCTCTAAGATCGGAGAGATGCTACAAGCCTCCATTTTCCCATGAAAAAGCCGTTGAAATCATATCAGAAGGCAGTGGCACTCAATTTGATCCTGATATTGTGAAGGCTTTTATTGATGCGGCCGAAGAGTTCAGGGCCGTGCGGGACGCAATGGGCGATCATCCTGATTTACTGATCATGGATAATTCATAATTCACTGATAATAATTTAGGAGACTTATGCCTGTATTCAGCTTTTTTGAAAGTCAGATGGATTATGTTTTTTTTATTTATGGTCTGGCCTTTATCCTTCTGGCCGCAGTCACTTATAATATGAAGGCCGATTCCACGGAAGCTCCGAAGTGGAAATTTCTGGGGTTTTTTGGGGTCATTCATGGCGTAAACGAGTGGCTTGAAATGCTGAAATTCAGCATGGACACGACTGGTATTTATTTTGTTGTTTTTAGTACATCCCTTTTGCTGGTTTCCTTTTTGTTCCTTTTTGAATTCGCCAGGTCAAGTTTTTCTGTTTTCAGGTCAAAACCTTTTTCAGCGTATTTTTATATCCCGTTCATTCTTATTCCCTTAACTGCTTTCCCTTCAGGAATGACAGGCGTATCAGCTGCGGTCAGAATCATCTGCGGGCTTTCAGCAGGCTTATTGAGTACGGCTGTACTGATTCGCTATGGATTGAGTTTAAAGCGCAGAGGGCTTGGTAATGATATTATTTCAGCTTCTGCTTCAATGGCTGTTTACACCTTGCTTTCGGGTCTCGTGACTTCAAAAACAGGCTTTTCCCCTGGAAATATTATCAACCAGGATGCTTTCATGGGATTGTTTCATATGCCTGTTCAGATATTCAGGGCCATGGCAGCTATCAGTATCTCGATTTTTATATGGAGGTACTACTGCGTATGGAAAAATGAGAAATTTTCATCATCTTACAGGCATATGAAGTCATATCAGCAGATGGTATATCTGGGGATAGCACTTGTTGTCGGCGCCGGCTGGATTATCACTGAGTCAGGTGCAAGGCGGACAGACAGGGACGAAAGGGATCATGTCCTTAAAATTGCTGCCCTTGTCGCCTCCGCAGTTGATCCTGAGATTGTCGCAGGGTTTAAGGCTGATCCGACTGATAAGGATCTTCCCCAGCATAAATACCTTAGAAACATTCTTACCAGATTTGGTGATTCCCAGAACAATATCAGGTACCTTTATATAATGGGCAAAAATAAGGACGGGAAAGCCTTTTTCTATGTAGATGCCTGTCCTACAAGGCTTCTGGAGACCTCAAGCTTTGCTGAACCAGGAGAGGTTTATCCTGATTCCACGGATGAATTCCTCGCTGCATTTGAAGACGGCCACCAGTTTGTTGAAGGTCCCCTGCCAGATGAATGGGGCGTATGGATATCAGGGCTTGTTCCAATATTCAGGGATGGACAGAAAAAGCCTATCGCCATTGTCGGCATTGATCTGGATGCTAAAAAATGGCGTCTGATGATCGCTAAATCGAGAAGGCTTCCAATCTTTATTACCCTGCTTGTTTCATGTCTCATAATAATGTTTTTCACGGTACAGATCCAGAGCGAAGCTGTTAAGGAAGCCCTGAAGAATTCGGAAAAAACCCTGAGGGATGTACTGGATCATGTCCATGACGCCATTTCTGTCCATGCAATTAACGGTGAGATAATTGATGTCAATAACAGGATGCTTGATCTTTACAATCTTGATGCAGAAACACTGAAAAAACTTTCTGTTACAAAAGATCTGACTGTGAGCCAGCAGAGCGCAAATGATTTCAGAGCCATCTGGAAAAAGGCGGTAAGAGAGGGCGACCAGTTTTTTGAATGGAGGACCATAAGGCCTGGTGATGGACATGAGTTTGATGTGGACGTTTATCTCTGCCGCATGAATCTTGCTGACCGTCCCGTTATTGTTGCAACTGTCAGGGATATAACAGAAAGAAAAAGGGTGGAGGACGACTTAAGGATTCTGTCCAATGCCATTGAGCAAAGTCCTGCTTCTGTGATAATTACGGACAGAAAAGGCAATATCCAGTACGTGAATCCCAAGTTCACAAGACTTACTGATTTTGCGGCGGACGAGATAAAAGACAAATCACTTGATCGTCTGAATTTTGATTCCGATAACCCCGAATTTTTTCAAAATATCAAGCATTCTCTGGATACAGGAGCAGAATGGCATGGAGAAATACGTCATGTAAAAAAACATGGTGGCTTTTACTGGGCCCACGCCACGCTTTCTCCGATAAGGGATCATAATGGGAAGATTACCCATCATATTTTTATTAATGAAGATATTACTGACAGGAAGAATGCCGCGTTTGAACTTGAGAAGGCAAAAAACGCAGCCGAAAACGCAAACAGGGCCAAGAGCCTTTTTCTTGCCAACATGTCCCATGAAATAAGAACGCCTCTGAACGCAATTCTTGGTTTTTCCCAGCTTCTTGGCAAGGATGATGGACTTAATCCTCTTCAGCAGAAACAGCTAAACATAATAAATAAAAGTGGTGAGCATCTTCTTTCTCTCATCAACAGCGTACTTGAAATGTCAAAAATAGAGGCAGGGACGGTTCATCTTGACATCACCCCGATTGACTTGCACGGAATCGTTCGCGATCTTGATATTGTTTTCAGGGCAAGGGCCGAAGCAAAGAATCTGGATTTCGAGTTCGATATGGCCGATGATCTGCCCCATTATATAATATCCGATGATACTAAACTTAGGCAGATACTGACCAATCTTCTTGGAAATGCACTTAAATTTACTGACCATGGCAGAATAAGGTTCAGCATTAAAGCAGAAAAAAATGAAGAAGATCCTGATATGTATTCCATACTTTTTGAAGTGGAGGATACTGGCTCAGGTATTTTAAATGAAGAAGTCGATAAAATATTCAAATATTTTGAACAGGCGCAAAGCTCTGCAAAGGGCAAGGGCGGAACAGGCCTTGGCCTAGCAATAAGCCGTGAGTTCGCAAGACTTATGGATGGGGATATCGTTGCTCGAAGCACTTATGGTCAGGGTACGATATTTAATGCGGTTATACGAGCAAAGCTTAGCAGGACAGCTGACTCAAGGGATTCCTTTAAAAAAGTCATATCCTTAAAACCATCCTCCATGCCTGTGAAGGTTCATGTCGTTGATGATATGGATGCCAACAGATTTCTTCTTAAAAGCATACTTGAGCCCAAGGGTTTTGACTACAGCGAATCTGTCAACGGAGCCGAGGCGCTTGAAAAAATCAAGGTAATAAAGCCTGATATAGTTCTCATGGATATGCTCATGCCAGTAATGGACGGGTATACCGCGACCAAGATTCTTAAAACCTCCGAGGATACTTCTTCCATTGCTGTTATTGCAGTCACGGCCAGTGCTTTTGAAGAAGAAAAAAACAGAATTCTTGAAATCGGATCAGATGGCTACATTAGAAAACCTTTCAATATAGGCGAGCTTCTTGAAACAGTACGGTCTGTTCTTGGGATAGAGTACATATATAAGGAGGATGAGCCTGGGGAAGCAAGGGAAAGCAGTACCACAAGCCGTGAAAATGCACTGTTTCTCAAGAATCTTCCGGGAGACCTTCTGGAAAAAATAAAAGACGCAACTATTTCTGCCGACTATGACAGGCTTATCGAGCTTGTCGACGAAGCCGAGACTCATAACAGGACTGCAAGCCAATACCTAAAAAATCAGGTGATGTCATATAATTACGAGGTCATAATGCAGGTTCTGGAAGAGGTATAGTTCATTTTTTTGACGAGGCCAAAAAGGACCGGTTGTCGTCATTCCGGCGCAGGCCGGAATCCATAAGTGACAGAAATTACTGGATGCCGGATCAAGTCCGGCATGACGCAGACGCCTATTTTTGACTTTTTTCGAGTTTATCAAAATTGGAATAACTTATATAAGTCTGTATATCGCCAGGGCAATCATAACAAATGAAATGGCAATGATGATTGTTTTTAGAATGCTGTCAATCGTAATTGAGGGGCGGGCCAAAAGTTCTTTCCAGTGCTCGTCGCACCAGGCCCCTGATGTCGGAAGATTAGGATGAGCTCTTGTGTGTCCAGGTCTATCGCAAATATCGCATAGTCCGCAGAAACCTTCGGGAATATCCTTCATAAGCTCGGCCACTTTTGGGTTGTTTAATCGTTCTTGACAGTAGCATGGCATGATTATTTTCCCTTGCAACCTGTTTTTTTGTGATCAAGAATGATCCATGATCGTTTGAACGTATTTGTCAAGTTTTTGAATCAGATCCTCTGAAAGCCCATTAAAAGCTATCCCAAGCTGCAATCCTTTATCGTTCTGCCTAATGTTTTTAATTATTCCCTCGATCTTTGTCCTGCCTTCAATTCCCATCAGGGGCATCATTAGGATTATTGCCGTGTTGATTTTTAAGGGCATCGGGGAAGAGTCATCAGGCATTTTGGCGCTGAAAAGAACCCCGTCAGAGCTCATATCAACAACGACTCCTTTCATTTCAAAGCTGGAAAAATGCAGAGAGGTGGGGATATTGCATAAAATTCTGGATTTTTTCCTCAGAGACATTTTTTCAATTTTTTCAGGGTAGGTTGTGAAGGTAAGTTTGAAAGGGAACGCTATGGAAGTGAGTATTTTGGATTTGAATCCAAAAACTTCTCCCATGAAAACATAGCGAATGACAATTTCATCCCCTGTCAAAACCACATTTTCAACTCCCTGGACATATGGCGTCTTTATTATCAGGCCGGATTGGGGGATTATCCCAATGAGAAAAGTAGGAACCCGTTCGTTTATGGCCTGGGTTTGAAGAAACAGCTGGCAGCCCAGTTCAATATTAAACGGAACTGTTTCTGATTCATTTGCTTTCATTATTTTTCCTTATCACATTTCAAAATCAAGAGGCTTTTTTAGAAAAATAGATTTCGAGGCTTCCCAAAACTGTGACATTGATCAGCGATCAAGCCGCAAGATGGATTGCATTAATATTTATAAGAAAGATTCAGGGCTTTAGATCAATCTGTTAGATCCTTATGAAAGTTGACAAAATAGCAAAAAGTTCGATTCCCGTCATTCGGGCGAGGCATGCCTAAGTGAAAACCGGGAGCCGGAATCCAGAAGTGTCTGAAAATACAAAGATGCTGGATCAAGCCCGGCATGACGCAGTCGCCTTATTTTGACTTTTTGCTAGTCCATCAAAGTTGAAGGATCCGTTTTAGCTTTGATTGCTTTGGCCCCAAAGAGAAACCTGTTTTTTGATTATGAAGTGATTTAATTTGCCGAAGTAAAGTCCTTATATTCTTAAAATACTATTTTTTGATATTTAGATTAATAGGAAAGGATCTGTCAAGAAACAGTTACGTAAGCGGAATTGGTGACATTAGATTGTTATACTCATCAATGTCACAGCTTGAACATTTGAAATGAGTCAGGCAGTTTAAATGGCAAGCCTGTTGTTGCATAATTTCTGGAAAATCCTTTTGAAAAAGGGTTTTCCAGACCTTTCCCAAAACTTTTATGGAGTTGAGAACATATATTTTTAAAGCAAAAGAATCCATAACCGAAAAGTTTTTGCCAAGCTTTTTTCAAAAAGCGACCTTTGATCTTTCATTTAACAGAAGAGTTCAAATTATGACGATGTGAAGAATAGCTGGTTGTTTAATTGCTTTTTGTCTCACAAGGTCGCAGAAAGTTCGATTATAATCATTCCGGCAAGGCCTGTTCCTATGAAAACCGGGCGCCTGAGTCCAGAAGTATTTGAAAATAAAAAAAATGCCGGATCAAGACCTGTATGACACTGGTGCCTTTTTCCGATACCATTTTGTTTCAATGCCCGGAGCTTATTGCTGTTTCATCAGTTGTAAAGGGAATCGGATTCAGAGCAGACTGGGCCGTCAAGCACCTCTCTTATGGTCGCAAGAAGGTATTTAACTTCATATGGTTTATGGATAAAGCCCTTGATCAGTCTCGAAATATCAGATTCGTCTGTCTTGTCAGCCGAAAAACCGCTGCTTATTATCACCTTTGCTTCGGGATTGATTTTTAGTATTTCGTTGAGGCACTGTCTGCCGCCCATTTTGGGCATTATCATGTCAAGAATTATTATTTTGATCTCGCTGAATTTGTTTTTGTAAATCTCTATTGCCTCGTCTCCATTTGAAGCCTGCAAAACATTATACCCGAATTTACTCAGCACCCTTGAGCCAATCTGGAGAACCTGTTCTTCATCATCCACAAGAAGGATGGTTTCTGTGCCGCCCTTGGTCTGGAGTTCCCTGGGCTTTTCTTCAAAAGCCTCTGTACATTTTATAGTCGGGAAGTAAATTCTGAATGTTGTGCCGACGCCAAGGCGGCTTTGGCACGTAATATATCCCTGATGATTTTTAACAATACCGTATACTATTGCAAGTCCGAGTCCTGTTCCTTTGCCGGCTTCTTTGGTTGTGAAGAATGGCTCGAATATATGCTCCACCACTTCCTCAGGAATTCCTTCCCCTGAATCTGAGATCTCAAAAAGAACATATTCTCCGGGCACGCTGCCAGTATTTTCACGGCAGAATTTGTCATCAAGAATCACGTTGCTTGTCAGTATGTTTATGGTTCCTTCATCATTCACGGCATCCCTTGCGTTTACCCCGAGATTCATGATGATTTGTTCAATTCTGCCTGGATCGGCGCTTATGTATGAAATGTCCTTCTGGAGATCGAGTTTTATTTCGATCATCTTGGGTATTGTTCTAAGGAGAAGCTTGTGTACGCTTTCAACTTCAAGATTAAGATTGACAGGCCTGAAGTTGATTTCCGCCTTTCTGCTGAAAGTCAGAAGCTGCTGGGTCAATGCAGCGCCTCTTTGGGCAGCTTTTTTTATTTCGGATATTTCCTGGTTCTGTTTTTTTCCCGAAGCCTTTGTTATCAGCAGAAGTTCAGCGTATCCCTGTATCGCCTGGAGCAGATTATTGAAATCATGGGCTATGCCGCCTGCCATATTACCTATGGCTTCCATCTTCTGGGAGTGAAGAAGCTGAGCCTGGAGCTTCTGCTGGGTCGTTGTGTCCTTTAAAAGACCAACCATGCCGGGCGCAGAGTCTTTGTCATTCTGGTTTTGTGCCCCGCTCAGGATAAAGTGCCTTATGGTTCCGTCCTTGTGTATGAGTTCTCCTGAAATATCCCTGAATGTCTTTCCTTCGTCCCTGATTTGCCTGAACAGTCTTCTGTATCTCTGTATGTCTTTGGGCTTGGCAAAATCCGTGAAATCCCTGCCCATGATTTCAGATTTTGAGTGTCCAAGTATCTCTGTCCAGGCAGGATTGACATAGTTTATTCTGCCATTTTTGTCTAAAGTGTAAATGATATCAGGAGAATTTTGGCTCAATGATTCGAACTGGTGCTTGCTTTTTCTAAGTTCCTGTTCAGTCTTTTCCCTGATTATGATCTCCTTTTGAAGTTCTGTTGCGAGGTTTTCCTGATGTTTTTTCTGTTTGTGGAGGTCTATGAATACCTGTACCTTTTTTTTGACAATTACAGGATTTAAAGGTTTGACCAGATAATCCACCGCGCCTTTTTCATATCCTTTTACAACTGAGAGTATATCTGTGATTGTTGCAGTCACAAGAATTGTCGGTATTATTTTTTGGGGATAAAAATTACTGATTTTTTCAAGTGTATCAAATCCGTCCATTTCAGGCATATGGACATCAAGCAGCATGAGCGCAAAATCATTCCTTGCGATGAGGTTTATGGCCTGTTCACCGGACGTGGCCTTATGGATCTCCACATCCTGGCTTTTAAGCATGGCCTCAAGGATGACGAGGTTAATCATAACATCATCTACTATAAGAATTTTAGTGATATTGCAGTTCATAGCTCAGGCTTCTTTAATTTTTTTTGAGGCCGCAGAGATATGCCTAATAGTTTTATCTTGGCTTAAGTCTCAATAAGTCTGAGTTTTTTTAGTTCAGTAATGATTTTGTTCTTGTCTATAGGCTTTATCAGGTAGGCTTCACATTGTGATTTGAAGGCACTCAGAACATTCTTCTTGTCTGAAAGCGCAGTGGTCATTATGACTTTAACTCCATCTCCACCATATATTTTATTGTCTGATTCCATGCTTCTGATTTCCTTCAGGACATTCTGGCCATCCATTTTGGGCATCATGATATCAAGGGTGATAAGTCCATAGGGCCGACCTTCGTCCATTGCCAGCCGAAAAAGAGCAACCGCTTCTTCTCCGTCAATGGCCACATCACACTCACCATATTGAGTAAGATATTTTTTCATGATTGTTCTGCTGATAAAATCATCTTCTGCGATCAGTATTCTCATTCCGGTTATTATCCTTATCGAGAAGTCAATTCTGTTCTTGAAACCCAATTCAGGCCGATTCTATGTTCTGGCTATTAGTATTTCCATGGAAAGATCAGATTTGAAAAGCTGTATGAGTTGCTTGCGGTTTTTAGTTAATTTATAACAGTATCAGCCTAATATTCAAGCTTAAGTTTATAAAATTGTTTTTTTTAATGCTCTGCAACTCTTAAATTTAAAAAAAGGGCTGATTTAAGTTGCTGAATAATCCAATTCCATTATTCTGTTTCATTATTTGGGGGAGTTTTTTTCAAAAACTTCACCTAAGAAATTAAACTAAAAAGTGATTTGTTCTTCATATTTCGATACTTAACCGTAATATAGCCTTTTTGTGGGAGGATTTTATGGCATCATCAATGGATGAGCAGGTTTTAAGGGCTGCCAAGGAAATAGTAGTTAAATTCATAGAGGTTGGGCGTGTGTCCCCGGCAGGTTTCGGCGAGTCTTTCAGAAATATATTCAACGCTATTGATTCGGCGGTGAAGGGTGAGGGAAAACCAGAGAGCCAGGAAAATACAGACAAATGATGTCTGTGTATTGACCGGTATCTGATCTTCCGGGCTTTTTTAAAGAGGTTTTTGTTTCTGTTAGGCGAATGAAATTAACTTATTGGTATTTTGACTAAAACGGTCACAGCCTCCTTGTATAATTTGCAAAGCCGAATAAAGTCAGGTTTCCGTCATTCAGTCGGGGCCTGCCTAAGTGAAAAGCGGGAGCCGGAATCCAGAAATATCTGGAAAGACACAGATGCCGGATAAAGTTGGTCATGACGCCGAAGCCATTTTATGACTTTTTGCGGGATCATCATAATTCAATATATAGTTCAAGATGCTTTGTTAACTATTGTCAGCATCTGTCTGGAACATAGACTGTGAATAAGGGACAGGGAAATGGATAGTTGCATAAATGATGAGGAATTTGTTTCTGCCATCAATGAATTATTCAACGAACAAATTCCATTTAATAAAATTCTGGGGCTTAAGGTTGAAACGATCAGTTATGAGCATGCAAAGGTTTCGATCCGCATGCGTGATGAACTGATGGGGCATTATAAGAGAGGGATGCTGCATGGCGGTGCCATATCAACTGTCATTGATGTTGCAGGCGGCCTGGCCTCATTCATGGGAGTTCAGCAAAAAATGCAGGGAGGGACTGTAGAAGGAAGGCTTGAGCGATTTGGCAGGGTCAGCACAATTGACATGCGTGTTGATTTTTTGCGTCCCGGTATTGGCGACTGGTTCGTAGCAACGGGATATGTGCTGAGAACTGGCAAGAAGATTGCTGTTACCAGGATTGAATTGCATAATGATAAGAATCAGCTGATTGCAGCTGGTACTGGTACATATATGGTGGCTTGATATAAGAGCCTATAAGCTTGGAAAATCTATTTTCTGCAACATTCTGCGGTTGTTCATGATGCTTAATTCGTAGTAAAAGTATATTATTTTAGTGACGTCGTTGTTGACTTTATCCCTGCCCGGATAATATAACCCTCTCACCTGAAAAAAATATGGCTATGTTACCTTATAAGTGTGGAAAGGCATTTTATAGAATAACATATATGATATTAATGCCTAAAAAAGCTCCGCAAATACTTTTAAATAACAAGAACTATGAATACTAAAATATGGTATCAGCTTGTTATTGTTGACAAGGTCGCAAAAAGTCCAATTTTCGTCTTTCCGGTGCAGGCCGGAATCCAGAAGTATCTTAAAATACACAGATGCCGAATCAAACCCGGCATGACACCATTGCCTTTTTTGAGTTTTTGCGACGCCATCTTGTTAAATATTCATAAAGCTTTTGAGGGGGGAGTTAAGTACTTTTTTACAAAAAGTTCCCCAGGATCAAGAACGACGAAAAGATTCATTTTTTCGGTTTCCCTCTAAGGGAAACATAGCCCAAAACATGGTTGTTTATGATCGTGCATCGCAGCTAAAGACCTCAAACCACCGGGCAGTATTTGATCCTTAGTCAGGTTCTTTCTAATTCCAGCCCCTGGTTTTAAAGAGACAATTTTGACAAGGTCGAAAAAACTCAGATTTCAGTCATTCCGGCGGGGCCTGTCCCTGTGAAAATCGGGAGTCGGAATCCTGAGAATCATCTGAAAATACAAAGATGCCGGATCAAGTCCGGCATGACGCAGGCACTTTTATTTGTCTTTTTGCAAGTTCGTTAGAATATGAAAAAGCTGTCGTTTTCCACATTTAAAACAAAACAAGGAGGCGTTATGAAAAAAAGAATGATTTTGTTATTTTTATGCTTTGTTCTGCCGGCTTTAACAGCTTATGCGGAATCGGATAATGACCGCAGAATTGACCAAAAATCTTCTGCGAGATCAGTTCCATCAGAAGATGTGGTTAATGTCACCCAGTTCAGTCTTTCGCCAGCCATACCTCCGCAGGTCGGTCTACCTTTGACAGTAAATGTAAGTGGTTCCTGCGCCAGTGGAAAAACAGTTTATTATAAATATTATTACTGCGCCAATTATGGATCCTCTTCCTATGATACGACACCCTGGACAGTTGTTAAGGAATATTCGACTGATAGCAGCGCCCAGTATTCATTTCCCCAGGCCGGCAATTATATATTGGTTGTAAGGGCGGTCGTTGATCCTAATAACGAACCAGATGCATTGCCCATAGTTGGCCAGGCTGTAACCGTTTCTGAATTGGGTCAGGTAAATATTACCGCATTATCCTCAAGCTCATCTACGCCAAGGGCAGGTGAGGAGGTCACATTCACAGCCTCGGCGTCAACTCTTACCGGAGCGCCTGTATACTACAGGTTCTATTACTGCCCGAATTACGGAACATCTTCCTATTCGACTTCGCCATGGACAATGGTTAAGGATTATTCCACCGCAAACTCCTGCAAGTTTGTCTTTCCATCTGCAGGCAGCTACGTGGTGGTTGCAAGGGCTGTCTCAGATCCGAACAGCGAACCTGCTGCTCTTCCGATTATAGGCACGGCTGTGTCTGTTGCCGAAAGCGGAAGCGGCGGACAAACGTCTGTTGATATGAATGACGGTATGTGGGAGATTACCACGACCATGCAGGGTGTTCCTGGTATGCCTCCTATTACAAGAACCACCACTCAATGCCTTACACAAAATGATTCCACTCCTGATACAGGAGATTCGACCTGTACTTCGACGACTCCTGTTGTAAACGGAAATACGATTACCTGGAGTTCTGTTTGCCAAAGTGAGGACTGCGGCCAGTCCACGTATAATGGAACAGTTACTTACAGTGGCGATACTTTTTCAGGAAATTTGACCATCGAAAGCAGTTGCGGCAATTATACCATCCAGATGAGCGGACGACGCATCGGCGCTTGCAGTTAATTTAGGCTGTTCGCAGGTCTTGCCGGTGGACACGCGGATTTTGACAGATATAGGAAGCAGAAAGTCTCCTAAATCTGAACCGTGACTATTTTGAGCCTGGGCGTAGCTATTTCAAAGCTCTGTTCCATTTTGAAATTCCCCATAGGGATGATCACGGCATAGAAATGTTTATAAGGAGAAGCCATGAGTATCATGGCTTCTCCTTCTTTTAAGAGGGAATACATGTTTTGGGCATTATTTCCTCTTTTGTGGGGAAAAGGCTTTGATGTTCATCAAAAGATGGAAGATGCGCTCTTATTCTCCGTCCTTTTTATTGCTGCTTACCCATATATTCATTTTTTCAGCTTCTTTTATAAGGTTATCCCTGAAATCAGGATGGGCAATGCTGATAAGAGCCTCGGCTCTTTTCCAGGTGGATTTTCCTTTAAGCTGAACTATTCCGAATTCTGTGGCAACATACTGAACTATTGATCTCGGAAGGGTGACGATTGATCCTGGGGTCAGAGTCGGCACAATACGGGATTTCAAATTGCCGTTCTTGTCCGTATATGTTGAGTTGATTCCGATTATTCCTTTGCCGCCCTTGGATCCGAAAGCCCCGAATATGAAGTCAAACTGGCCGCCTGTACCTGATATATGTCTTGTTCCTGCTGATTCCGAGCAGACCTGGCTAAAAAGATCCACTTCAATAGCGTTGTTTACAGCTACAACCTTTTCATTGATTGCGATTATCTTGGGGTCATTTGTATAGCTTACCGGATATGACGCGCATGTCGGGTTGTGATGCAGGAAGTCGTAGAGTTTGTTTGTGCCGAGTGCAAAGGTGTAGGTCATCTTGTATTTGTCTATATTTTTTTTGGCTCCGGTAACTCTTCCTGCTGTGTATAGATCTACAAATGAATCCACAAGCATTTCTGTATGAATCCCGATATCCTTTAAATCGCTGTCCGCAATCATGCCGCCTATTACATTAGGTAGTCCGCCAATCCCAAGCTGAAGACAGGCACCATCTTCAATCTCTTTCATTATATGTTCCGCGATCTGTACTTCTGTATCAGTGGATTTTGAAGGAGGAAGCTGGGGCATTGGATTATGGTTGCCCTCAACAATATAATTCACCCTGGAAATATGTATGGATTCCTGATTTCCGCCAAGACAGTGAGGTATGTTTCTGTTAACCTCAAGAATAATCTTTTTGCTTTTGTTGATCACTCCAGATGTTATGGAATTTGACAGTCCAAAGTTGAAATAACCCCTCGGATCCATAGGGCTGACAGCAATAAATGCGACATCGTAGTCTATGTATTTTTTTACAACCCTTGGCCCCTGATGATAGGTGAAGGGAATGTAATTGCATAATCCCTTGTCGTGCAGTTTTCTTGAAGTCCCCCCAAAATGCCAGTCATTGAATATCACTTTTTTTCTTTCAGGGTCAGCCTCAACAACCTTTGGAACCCTTGTGACACAAATGCTTGAAACTTCTATGCCATCGAGTTCATCCAGTCTTTTGGCAAGCGCAGCATCGAGTGCCTCGGGAAAAAGAGCAAATTCACTATAGAAGATATTGTCGCCTGATTTTACGATTTTAGCCGCTTCATCAGGAGTAATCAGTTTTTGCTGATACTGCCAACTGTCCAAAACTTTCATGTGATCACCTATTTGATTTAAATCAATAAGTTATTATGAAAAAAAGAAATATTTATATATTGATATAGTAGAATGGTTCTATATTTCTAATGCCTATAAAAATCAAATGTTTTATTAACTTACTGATAATTAAGATGTTTTTTATTACTAAAAGATAATATATAGATAAACAATTTGACGTAGCTTAAGTATTGATTAGTAATAGGAACTTGGTTTCTCTTTTTTGGTTGCATTCAGGAATGGTGTTTTTGATTATGGAACATAAATCAGTGGGGAAATCGTCTCTCAATAAAACAGAATAGACTGATTAAATTGGACAGTTTGTGATGAAAGATCAGTAAGAATCCCAATATTGGCAAGACCGCAAGAAGTCTTATTTCCGTCATTCCGGCGCATACCGGAATTCAGAATTAGCTGAAATTAAGGGATGGCGGATAAAGTCCGTCATGACGCCGTTGCCATTTTTTGAGTTTTTGCGACACCACCAGTATTATGTGAATGTCTCGCTAATGAGCCTCTGCCCAGCTTTTGCCAGTACTGATATTGACTTTTAACGGCACTTTCAGGTCAAATACAGTTTCCATAATTTCTGCAATAAGCTTCAGGGCTGTTTCTGTTTCTTCCGGAGGGGATTCGAATAAAAGTTCGTCATGAACTGTCAGAAGCATTGTTGTCTTCAGGCCCTTTTCCTTGAGCATACGATCCATGTTGATCATGGCGATTTTTATAAGATCTGCCGAGCTTCCCTGAATTATGGTGTTTATGGCAGCTCTTTCAGCCATGGCGCGGATATTTTTGTTGCTGCTGTTTATGTCCGGGAATTTTCTTATTCTGCCTGATATTGTTCTTATTTTCCCGGTTTCCCTGACAAGAGCTGTGTTGGTGTCAATGAATTCCCTGACCTTTTTATATCTCGCAAAATAATGCTCGATATAGGTTGCGGCCATTTTCTGGCTTATTCCGAGTTCCTTTGAAAGCTTGAAAGCGCCCATTCCGTATATTATTCCGAAATTTATGGCTTTTGCCTGCTGCCTAAGTTCAGGTGTCATCATTTCAGGGAAAACCTGAAACACTTCGGCAGCTGTCCTTGAATGGATGTCCTCTTCTTTTTCAAAAGCCTCTATGAGAATTTCGTCACCTGATAGATGGGCCAGCATTCTTAGTTCTATCTGGGAATAGTCAGCCGAGATGAATGTCCAGCCTTCTCTTGGAATAAATGCTTCCCTGATTTTTTTGCCGTCCTCGCCCCTTATCGGGATATTCTGAAGATTTGGCTCAGAGCTGCTGAGCCTGCCTGTGGCTGCGGCTGTCTGGTTGAATGATGTGTGAATCCTGCCGGTTTCAGGGAGCATTATTTCAAGAAGAGCTGAAATATATGTTGATTTCAGTTTGCTGAGGGTTCTGTGTCTGAGGATTTGTTTTGGGAGATCATGATACTCAGAAAGAATTTCAAGAACATCAGCGTCTGTTGAAAAGCCCGTCTTTTTTACGGTTTTTTTCTGTACAGGAAGCTTGAGCCTTTCAAAAAGAATTTCTCCAAGCTGCTGGCTGGATTTGATATTGAATTCAGATCCTGCAAGTTCGTATATTGTTTCTTCCAGGGCAGAAAGTTCTGTCCCCATTTCAAGACCAAGGGATTCAAGCCTGTCCGTGTCTATTCTTATCCCTTTTTTTTCCATGTCTTTAAGGACAGGGAGGAGGTTCATTTCGATATTTTCAAAAAGCGGGACAAGATCATCTTTTTCCATCAGAGGTTTTAATTTGTTTCTAAGCATGAATGTTGCCCATGCATCTTCGCAAGCGTATGGAACAGCCTTGTCAAGATGAACCTTTGAGAAAAGAATCTGGCTTTTGCCTTTGCCAGCCACTTCTTCAAAAGTGATGTTTTTATGATTGAGATAATCGAGGCTCAGCTGGTCAAGCCCGTGAGATCTGCTGTCAGGGCTTATCAGATAAGACGCGACCATTGTATCAAAGATTGGCCCAGCAAGTTCGAACCCATGGCGTTCAAGAATAATGAGATCATATTTGATGTTCTGTCCCGTCTTTCTTAAAGAAGGATCAGTCAATATTGGGGTGATAATATTCTTGATGGTTTCTATGGACATCTGTTTGGGAGCGTCTTCATAATCATGACCGCAAGGGATGTAGTAGGCCTTCTCATCTGAAAAACCCAAAGATATGCCCACAAGATCCGCAATCATGGGATTTGTGGAGGTCGTTTCAGTATCAATCGCAAACTCTCCGGCCTTTTTAATCTCTTCTACAATTTCTGTAAGGCTTTTTTCGTCGTTTATCAGAATCCATTCAGTCTCAACAGATTCGGCAACGGAATGGAATGTCTGATGGAGCTGCCTGAATTCCAGCTCCTTGAAAATTTCAGCAAGTTCTGATTTATTCGCCTCGGCCAGGATAAAGCTTTCTATATCTGAACTGACGGGGACTTCAGTGTCGATGGTGACAAGTTTTCTGCTTAAAAAAGCTTTGTCTTTGTTATTTATAAGGCCTTCCTTTGATTTTTTGCCTGAAACCTTGTCTATCTTTTCATATATGGTCTCAAGATCCCCGAATTCCTTGATCAGATTGAGAGCTGTCTTCATGCCTATCCCCGGAACTCCGGGAATATTGTCGGACGTGTCACCAGCAAGGCCCATAGCCTCAATTATTTTATCTGGCTCTACTCCGAATTTCTCCCGAACTGAGGCAAGGTCAATGGTTTCCTCTTTCATGGGGTCCCATATGATGGTTTGTTCTGAAACGAGCTGGACAAAATCCTTGTCTCCGGTGACAAGCACAACATTATAACCATCTGCCTCGGCTTTTTTTGCGAGGGTTCCGGCAAGGTCATCAGCCTCAAATCCCTGCATCTCGAGGATCGGGAATCCAAGGAGTGCAGATATTTCTTTGATTTTTGGGATCTGCATCACAAGTTCTTCTGGCGCAGGCGGCCTGTTTGCCTTATATTCCGGATATAATTCATGTCTGAAATTGGGGCCTTTTGTATCAAAAAGCATTACCGCCTTTTCCGGTTTTCTGTCTTCAACAAGTTTCAGAATGGTTCTTGTGAATCCGAAAATGGCGTTTGTGGGGAAACCGGATGATGCCCTGAGTTCTCTAATGGCATGATATGCTCTGTAAATATAAGCTGTTCCGTCGATTATATAGAATGTTTTTTCAGTCACCGGATTTCCGCCTTGTTGGATGATTGTGGTGTCATGTTCAGTTCAAAAAATTGACATGACAATAATGTTGAATTACAAGTTGGAAAACTAATACCATTTAGTCTTTAATGTGGCAAGCAGCTTGCCTGAAGGAGACGTTATGAAAAAGGGTGAAATAATTACAAGTCCGGACAGGATCAAAAAAATAATTGAGGATGCCAAAACAGTTGCGATTGTCGGCATAAGTCCAAAGCAGGACAGGGATTCTTTCATAGTCGCAAGGTTTCTTCAGAATCACGGATTCAGGATCATTCCTGTCAGGCCTGAGAATATCGAGATTCTTGGAGAAAGGACAATTCCGAATGCGGCTGAAATTACAGAACAGGTTGATGTTCTTGATATTTTCAGAAGTTCTGATCAGGTGATGGAGCATGTTGAAGAGGCCATCAAGCTTAAGCCCAGGGTTTTCTGGATGCAGCTCGGAGTCGAAAACATGGCTGCAGCAGAGAAGCTTGTAGCGGCTGGCATTGACGTAATAATGAACAAATGTATCAAGATTGAATATGCAAAATACTTCGGATAACAAAAAATTGTCCTACAGGGAAAAAAAAGAAAGACAAAAGACAAGATCGTGTCACTGCTGCAAGGTGATATCCTCTTTCAGCTGGTATTGCAGATGCGGTTTTACCATTTGCCAGGATTGCATGAAGGAAACCGCATGGGGACTTTCATGCAACGGCATTACATGGGTTTGCCCTGACTGCGGTGAGCAGAATGGGTATGGAAACCAGTGAAATATTTGAGACTTTTTAAAAAAGATGATTATTGTATGATTAAATTGCCGTAAATAAGGCCAATTAGTAGGTCGGATTAGAGCGTTTTTGCTCGTAATCCGACACCATAATTTTTATTTTAGAATTTGGATTTTTGATTGATTGTAGCAGATCAGTATTTCATAAATCTGAAAATACCTCAGCCGGGTCGCTTTTTGGAAAAAAGCTCGGCAAAAACTTTATGGATTTTTTTAGAAACAAATTTGTCCCCTTCGATTTATCTGCAAATCATAAAGCAACTGAATGATGTAATTTCCAGAATTATTCATGATAATGTCGCAAAAAGTTCAATTCCTGTCATTCCGGCGAAGGCTTGAGTCTATAAGTAATTTAAATTATTGGATACCTGATTAAGTCCGGCATGACGTCGATGCTTTTTTTGGACTTTTTGCGAGGCCATCATTCATTAGTCTCTATTTTTTTATGTTGACAATGATTGTCATGACAATTTATTCATATGCAATGAATAATGAAAATGACAAAAAGTTTGATCTGGATAGATCCCCCGGTTTTGTAATCTGCATGACCGCACTCCGTTTTAAAGGGCAGATGAGCAGGCGCCTTAAGTCCTTTGATGTCACCCCTGAGCAGTGGGGTGTCATTGCAATGCTTTGGGATGAGGATGGAATCACCCAGAAAGAGCTGTCATCAAGGCTTTACAAAGACCAGCCAAATACCACTAGAATTCTTGACAAGCTTGAAAGCAAAGGCCTTATCAAAAGGGTAGATAATGCCGAGGACAGGCGGGCTTTTTTGATATATCTCACAGAAGAAGGCAGGAAAATGCGCGACTGTCTTTATCCCTTTGTCCTTAATCTAAGGGATGACACGTGGAAGGGTTTCAGCGAGGAAGAAATGTCCCTTTTTATGGGAATGCTCGATAGAATCTGGGCTAATCTGGAATAGAATTTCACAAAAAAAATTTACCTTTAAACTTGTCATGACAATCATTGTCTATGTTAAGTTAAAGGCTTTTTTCTGGCATGAAATGGTTTTTAGCAGCTTGTTTTGAACGTGGTTCATGGATGTGTTCCTGTTTATTAAATCGGAGAATTGAAATGAAAAAAATACTGACCCTGGCGATTTTACATCTGATGATTTTTCCCTTTTCCGCAAATGCAGAAAAACTCAATCTTTCCTCATGTCTTAAAGCCGCATCTGAAAACAATCCATCCCTGAAAGTTGTTGCCTATAACGAAAGTATTGCGGATGACGAAATCGGGATTGCAGGCAGCACATACCTTCCCAGGGTAGATATGCAGAGTGCTTACACTGTCCAGAACGAAGCCCAGTCAATTAAGGTCGGCCCAATGGGACTCGATATGCAGGAGCCAAGATATGCTTCTGGAAGCGTATCCATGACCCAGGTACTTTATGATTTCGGAAGAACTGATTCGAGAAAAAAACGCGCCGAAGCTTTAAAGGATGCCGCTGCCTTCGGTTATAAATCAAAGGAACAGGATCTGTTTATAAAGGTAGTTGAGTCTTACTACGGCATACTTGAGTCCGAAAAAGTTCTTAAAGCAGCTGATCAGGAAATTATTCAGATGGAGCAGCATTTGAAGATAGCAAAAACCCTTTATGAACAGGGAGTAGCTACAAAAAATGATGTGCTCCAGGCAGATGTTCAGCTTGCCAATAGCAGACAAAGAAGGCTTTCTGTCGTAAATAGACATGAAAACAGATGGTTGCAGATGAATTTTCTTACAGGGAGTGATTCTGGTCGTAGGGGCGAGCTGGAAGAGGATCCGATGCGTCCTGGTAAAACTGTATCTGATCCTGCTGACGCTGATTTCTCAAAGCATTCCGAAATCATGGCCATGAAAAGTATGATTGAGGCTGACAGACGATCAGTAGAGGAGAGCAGAGCCCATTACAAACCTGAAGTATTTGGCCGTCTTCAGGCTGATTATTTGCAGAACAAGGAAGTGGAGGAGCAGGGGATTCTTTCAGCTTCTGTGGGAATGAAAGTTAATCTTTTTGATGGTTACGCAACAACCTCAAGAACCAGCCAGGCTTTAAAGAATCTGCTCAAACATGAGGAAGCCCTGAGGGAGCTTCAAAAACGTCTGAGACTTGAATATCAGACAGCCGTCAATGATTCAAAGGTTGCGGATAAAAGAATTGATGCAATATCGAGGGCAATTGCGCAGGGAGAGGAGAATCTTCGAATTAACGTAAATAAATATAAGGAACAGGCAGGCACAGCCACAAATGTGCTCGATGCCCAGACCCTTTTAACCAATACGAGAACTGAATATTACAGGGCCTTATTTGATAAGGAAATTGCTTTGGCAAGGATCAAAAAAGCCACTGGGAATCTGTAAAATTAAAACAAATGATCATCACAATGGATTTTCAAAAAATTGTCGGATGATCTCAGAATACTTTTGAATGTTGAAAAGTCAAAAAAAGGTGGAGGTAATCATGCTGGATAAAAACGGGCTGGATAAAAACGGAAAAGCAGGCGTCATTTTTTTAGTATTGATAATAGTTGGATGTTCAGGCGGGATCTGGTGGTGGACATACAGCCGAAACCGTGTAAGCACGGACGATGCTTTTGTCGACAGTCATTCATTTACCGTTTCCCCGCGTGTTCCTGGAAGGGTTTTGGATGTTTTTGTGAATGACAACAGACAAGTAAAAAAAGGTGAGTTGCTTCTGGCCCTCGATCCTTCTGATTATGAGGTTCAGGTCAAGGAAGCTGAGGCAAGTCTGCTCATGGCCAAAAACGAGACATCTGGTGAATACGCCCAGATTGAAGTCGCAAAGGCAGGCGTTGATCAGGCAAAAGTTGCATTTGAACAGGCCAGGCTTGATTTAAAACGTGGGCAGTCATTGTATGAAAAGGAAGTTATCCCAAAGGAACAGCTTGACAGGCTTTCTACAGCTTGCAAAGTGGCAGAGGCTAAGGTTGATGAAATCCAGGGACGCCTGAACAGGGAAGAGGCCAATCTGGGACTTGCAAAAAACGGAAGCAAAGAAGCCAAAATTGCCCAGAGAGAGGCAAAGCTCGCCCAGGCCAAGCTTAATCTTTCACACACAAAGATTTATGCCACATCAGATGGATACATAACAAAAAAGACTGTTGAGCCAGGTAATTTTGTTCAGCCAGGGCAGGCTCTCATGAGCATTGTTGATCTTGGCAATATCTGGATTACCGCAAACTTCAAGGAAAGCCAGCTTACAGATGTCAAGCCTGGACAAAATGTCGAATTTGAAGTCGATACTTTTCCTGGGAAGAGATTCAAAGGTAAGGTTGATAGCCTGATGGCAGGCACGGGATCTGCGTTTGCCCTCCTTCCTCCTGAAAACGCGTCAGGGAATTTTGTAAAGGTTGTTCAGAGAATCCCGGTTAAAATAGTCATAGATTCAGCGGCCCAGACCGAGCATATCCTAAGGGTCGGTATGAGCGTTGTTCCTACAATACTTACGAGATAGGTTGATGCCATGGCCTGTTATGTTGCTTTGGATGATTTGTTTTTTGCGGGGAACTTTTTTAGACCATCAATTATCCATGAGTTTTTTGCGGAGCTTTTTTCCAAAAAAGCGACCCGCCGGAGGCACACGAATCTGGTGCGCAAGCCTTAGAGCTTGAGCACCCTACGAATCGGCTTTTTTTACGGCGATTTAACCATACAAGGCACATGATTTTTGAAATATTGGTCCGGCTACATCAATCATGAAACCAAAGTCTAAAATTAAAAATCGGATTAAACGCAATCTTTATGATTCTTATCAGGGGCTGTAATGAATAGTATTTCTCCGAACAAGTGGATGATAACCATCACAGTAATGCTTGCGACAATGATGAATGCCATTGATACAAGCATTGTCAATGTTGCCCTGCCATATATGAGGGGGAATCTTGGAGCATCAGTTGAAGAAATTACATGGGTTTCCACTGGGTTTATCCTTTCCAATGTTATAATTATGCCGATCATCGCTTTGCTCAGTGCCAGATTCGGACGCAGAAATTTCTATTTTTTTTCGGTTTCCCTTTTTACATTAACTTCACTGCTTTGCGGACTGGCAGGAAGTCTTCATTCCCTCGTTTTTTTCAGAGTTTTGCAGGGAATAGGCGGAGGTGCGATCACTCCGCTTTCCCAGGCAATTCTCAGGGAAAACTTCAAACCAGAAGAGCAGGGGACAGCGATGGGGATTTTTGGCCTTGGGGTGATTTTGGGCCCTGCATTTGGCCCAACGCTTGGCGGATGGCTCACTGACCATTATTCATGGCCCTGGATTTTTTACATCAATATTCCGCTTGGAATTATTAATCTTATCATGGTTATCCGTTACCTTGAAGATCCGCCTTATCTTGTCAGGGAAAAAGGGAAAATTGACTGGCCAGGTCTTGGATTTATGGTAATAGGGCTTGGAGCGCTTCAGCTCATGCTTGAAAAAGGGCAGGAAAAGGACTGGTTCAGCTCAAGATTCATAATCTGGCTTGCGATAATATCCATTTCAGGACTTTTGCTTTTTGTCAGGAGAGAACTTACCACGGAAAAACCGGCTGTTGATCTGAGACTTCTTAAAAATTTTTCCTTTGCTTCAGGAACTGTTATCGGTGGAGCTCTTGGCATGGGACTATACGCCAGTCTCTTTCTTCTGCCAATGTTTCTTCAACAGCTGCTTGGGTATCCAGCTTATGATTCCGGCCTGATAATAATGCCGAGAGCCCTTGCCATGGCTTTTGCCATGCCGCTTGGCGGGAGGCTTTATAACAAGATTGGCCCCAAACCCCTTATAATAACAGGTCTTTTAATAAGTGCTGTCGCTTTTGGGCAAATGGCTTTTCTGACTACTGACACAACATTCGGGGTACTTTTGTTGCCGCAAATCTTTCAGGGATTTGGGCTTGGACTTGCTTTTGTTGCCGTCAGTACTGTAACCCTTTCGACTGTTTTAAGAGAGCAGATGACAGCTGCAACAGGCCTTTACAATGTTGTGCGTCAGGTCTGCGGAAGTATTGGAATAGCCCTTTCAGCTACTTTTCTGACAAGGGGGTATATGACCAGCAGGACACATTTGATGGAAAACATTTCAGCTTACAGTACAGAGTCCACAAAATGGATTGCTGGTATCAGGCAATTGATGATTTCAAAAGGCACGGACGTTGTCACTGCAAATCAGCAGGCCATAAAAGTATTGGGCAGATTTGTGGATAAGCACTCATATATGCTTTCTTTCAACAGAGTCTATTTCCTGGTTTCACTTCTTTTTGTCATAACCATCCCTCTTGTATTTCTGCTCAGAACAGCAGGGAAAAGCGCTGTCGAGGATGTGCCTCTTGAGTAAACGGTTTTGGGATGTGATACCAATTCCAAATCAAAGCGCTATATATGTTGGCATCGTCATCAGCTCCTCAACGTACAAACCACGTACGTTTGAGTTGCTTCCTCCTTGCCGCCTTGATTTCATCTTTGGTTTGAAAATGGTATGAGACCTGTGATTTACTAATTTATATGAAAATATGATGTTTTATTGGAGGTAATGGGGCTTCTTCAAATAGCCCCATATCTTTGACTGGAGAATAACGCAGAACCGGATCAGACTTTGAATCTTATATTCAGGATATCTCCGTCCTCGACAATATAATCCTTGCCGTTCACATATATTTTGCCCAGCTTTTTAAGTTCTGCTTCGCTGCCTGCAGCCATCAGTTCAGCATATTTTATGGTCTCTGCACGAATGAACCCTCTTTCAAGGTCTGAGTGGATGGTGCCTGCCGCATTCGGCGCAGAAGCTCCTTTTCTCATAATCCACTGACGGACTTCATCTTTTCCTACGGTAAAAAATGATATTTTGCCAAGGGCGTTAAGGCAGCTTCTTGTAAGAACTCCAAGCGCAGGTTCTTCAATTCCAAGATCATCCATGAAAACCTGCTTTTCCTCAGGATCATCAAGCAATGCGATCTGGGATTCTATTCCTGCGCAGATGCTTACAAGAGCGATTTTTTCCCTTTCACAGAAATCTTTTATGGCCTGGGATGGCTCTGTCTTAACTTCATTTTCTCCTACATTCAGAACAATTACCATTTCCTTCAGGGTTATGAATGGATAGCTTCTGATGAATGTCCATTCTTCGTCTGAAATTTCCATGTGCCTGAGTGGTTTTTCGGCTTCAAGATGGGCTCTCATTCTTGTGAGAAGGGCATGTTCTTTTTTGTTGTTTTCATCTTTGATTTTCTTCATGTTCGCCTCGACTCTTTCGAGGCGCTTTTCAATGAAAACAAGATCATGGAGGATGAGTTCTGAATTTATCGATTCAATGTCCCTGAGCGGGTTCACGTCTCCGTCTATATGAAAAACCGATTCATTTTCAAATGCCCTGACTATGTGGCAGATAGCATCCATGTCGGCTATGTCCTGAAAAATGGTACCCTTGGCTATTGTTTCTTTTTCAAGTTTTGGAAGAAGGGAAAAATCTATTTTTGCGTGTGCTTCCTTTTTGGGCTCATACATTGCTACAAGTGCGTCGAATCTTGGATCAAGAATATCAGCCGAGCCAGGCATTGGTTTTGTGATCTGAACATGCTCAGGTATTTCAGAACCTGTTAGCGCGGTAAACATGGCTTTTTTTCCTGTTTGCGGCAGACCGATTATTCCGACTTTCATAACTGTCCTCTTTGTCTATTTATTATATATGCACAGATTGATGATCCAATTATTGACCCAACTATTGATTCAAGAACGCTTTCTTTGAACGTCTTTTATCACGCAGATTTATTGCCGTCAAATGAAGAGCTTTACAGATAGCTTATTGGTTGAAAGATCCTGTCTGATAGAGATTTGTTTACGGCTCTAATTCTTGCAGCGTTACTGCAAAGTTGATTAGGGATTGATGGGTGGCAGCAAACTCAAATAATACTGATTAATTCAAGCCGACTATTTCAGGGATTTCCGAAAGACTCCGGAGATTTTTGACGGACTTCAGGCCACTGTTTCTGAAAGAGAAAAAAATGACTCCTGCCGAATCAGAAGCGAGCTGATCAAATTTTGAATCGCCTATATATATTGCTTCGTCAGACCCGAGGTTGAAATGTTCAAGTATTTTGAAAAGCTGGTCTGGCGCAGGTTTTGGATTTTCAACATCCTTTGTTGTCACGACAAGATCAAACAGGCCTTCAAGCCCGTGATGGCTTATAACAAGAGGCATCGTGGATGTTCTGTTTGTGGCAATTGCTGTGATAAATCCTGATTTTTTAAGCCCTTTAAGCAGATCTTTAAGGTCAGGCTCCATGATCATATGTGGAACCAGATCATTATAAGACAACGTTGCCGCATATTTATAGACCTCCTCAAGATCGTGCTGCCCGTTGAGGAGGTCTTTTATTGCATTTTTTGCAGTGTCCATATGGGCTTTTTCGAGCTGTTCTTCGGTCATGTCCGGGATTCCGAAATGCTTTAGAATCCTGTTGTAATATATTCTGTTGACCTCACGGGTGTCAAACATGACACCATCACAGTCAAAAATTACAGCCCGTATTTTTTTCATTGAGCCGGTGTCCCAGAAGCTTTTGGGGCTTCAGCCGGATCTTCTATTACTCCGTAGACTCCTATTGCTATGAATTTTTGGGCCTCTGAATCGGTCTTAATGCTGATTCTGTCATAATATCTGCCCGGATCTTTTTTGATGTTTATTATGGTGAGCTTGTAAACAGGCTTATTGTCTTTGGTTTCTGTTTCAAGCTTTGTGGTCATGTGCTGGCCGTAAGCTGAGGTGACTTCAACGATCTTGAAAGGGAATTTTTCCTTTGGCGTAATGGTTATAACCTCTGAAAGGTTATCTCCGGGTTTGCCCTTGAATGTTACCTTGTCTTTTGAAACATCGGCAAAGCTTTCGACTACTCCCTTTATCTTTAGTTCTATCGATGGTCTATCAGGGTCATTTGACATTACTGTCACTGGCTTTTCAGGAGCTTTGCCGCCGTATCCCGTGGTGTCAAATTTTATGCTTATCTTGCCTTCTCCGCCTGGTGGGATCTCTTTCGTGAAATTAGCCGCAGTACATCCGCAGCCAGGTTTTACGTTCTCAATTTTAAGGATCTCATCGCCCTTGTTTGTTACTTTATAATCGTGGGTGACCTGTGTACCTTCAACTGTGTTGGGGAAGACAAATACTTCATTGTCCACGACAATTTTAGGTTTTTTTGTCTCAGCTGATTTTGTTTCTGCAGTCTGGCCTACGGCACAGAGAGCCATTACAAAAACAGCAATAAGAAGTACAGAAACCACAGTTTTTCTGTTGTGCATTTTTTCCTCCGGGCAAAGGGATTTTATTGAAATGGATAATATGAAATTGAGCGGCTACAATCTAATTTTGAATGCCTCGAAAGTCAATAGGGGCGTTGCTTTTATGTGAAAAAGTTTTTGACATTTTTTGTGGAAAAGTATTTTATGCTTTAATATGGTAAGAGGTCATACCACAATCAGTCGTGTGACGTATAAAGACTCTAAAAATTTTGTAACAAACATGGGATACTTGAGCTTGATCAGAGCTGATGAAAATAAAGGCAAAGGTGTATTTTGAGGGATATTTTACTTTCAATAGATTGTGGCACCCAGAGTCTGAGAGCTCTTCTTTTTTCCAGGCAGGGACTATTGCTCGATAAGGTGCAGATTCATTATGAAGCATACAGCAGCCCAAAACCTGGATGGGCTGAGCAGAAACCCGAAATATTCTGGGACAGTCTTTGCGAAGCAACTAATCTGCTTAAAAAAAGGTGTCCTGAATATTTTGAAAGGATTGCCGGTGTTGGCGTTACAACCCAGAGAGACAGCATGGTCAATGTAGATATAGACGGCAATCCTTTGAGACCTGTAATTACATGGCTGGACCAGCGCAAGGCCATGCCTGTATATGAACCCAATTCATTTTTGAATTTTGTTTTCAAATGCGTGGGAGTAAACAATGCTTTAAGAAAGCTCCAGGCAGATGCGAAATGCAACTGGATCATGCAGAACGAGCCTGAAATATGGGAAAAAACAGCTTGTTATATGCAGGTTTCAGGATTTCTTAACAGAAGACTTACTGGCAAGTTCAAAGATTCCACAGCTTCACAGATAGGCCATGCTCCTTTCAACTACAGAAAGGCGGCCTGGGCCTCGGAAAGCTCTCTTAATTTCAAGCTGTTCCCAATAGAAAGGTCAAAGCTTCCGGAGGTGGTTCTTCCTGGTGAGCTGATTGGTGAAATTACAAACGAGGCGTCTCTGGTAACGGGTATTCCTGCAGGAATTCCGGTTGTCGCATGCGGATCTGATAAAGGTTGTGAGACAATAGGAGTAGGTGTTCTTGATACAACCATGGCCAGCCTGAGTTTCGGAACTACAGCCACTGTTCAGACCACAACCGATAAATATTTTGAATCCATAAGATTCATGCCTCCTTATCCAGCGCCGATTCCAGGCAAATACAATCCAGAGGTGGAAATCTTCAGGGGTTACTGGATGATAACCTGGTTCAAAAACGAGTTCGGCCACAAGGAAATGGAAAAAGCAGAAGAACTTGGAGTTGCGCCTGAGATCATTTTGAATGATCTGCTTCATGAATCGCCTCCCGGAGCAATGGGTCTGATGCTTCAGCCTTATTGGGGGCCGGGTCTCGAGCATCCTGTTGCTAAAGGCTCCATGATCGGATTTGGAGATGTTCATAAAAAGCCTCATGTCTACAGGGCAGTCATAGAAGGACTGGGTTACGGTCTGCTCGATGGCCTGCACAAGATCGAGAAGGCGTCCGGAAGAAAAGTAACTTATCTGGCTGTATCTGGCGGGGCTTCCCAGAGTGACGAGATCTGTCAGACAACCGCAGATATCTTTAATCTCAAGCTTGCCAGGGGCAGAACCACAGAAGCTTCCGGTCTTGGAGCCGCCATGATTACGGCTGTCGGGCTTGGTTTCTATAAATCCTTTGAAGACGCAATTACTTCCATGTCTGTAAGGGACAGAGTCTTTGTTCCTGATCCGGCAAGGGCAAAAATATATGATAAACTGTACAGAAGAGTTTATAAGAATATATTCAAGGCACTAAAGCCTCTTTATGAAGAAATCAGAGAAATAACAGGTTACCCTGAAAAAATAAGATAGGAGAAAAAGATGATTTTCAGCAAAAAATTTGAACCCTCATGGACAGAAAACCAGCCGCCCAAAGGTTCTTACAGATCAATATTCAAATGGGGCGCTCCTGAAAGATTCAAACATCCCAACGCCAGGCTTTATAATATGCTGAAAGAAGTATTCGGCATGACTGATAATGATTTTGTAAAAAAGGTTAAGGAAGGCAATGAGCAGGTTTGTCTTCCATCCGATAAAAAATCATTAAGAGTCCTTACTGAAGAAGACTTAAAAAGTTTCATATCTATTCTTGGAAAAGAGAATGTCGAAACAGATGATTTTAGCAGGGTCAAGTTTTCGAGCGGGAAGACAGTGGAGGAGGCTCTTGAGCTTAGGGATGGATGTCCTGTTGATGTTTCTGATGCTGTTCTTCATCCAAGAACCAAGGAAGATGTTCAGAAGGTAATAACCTATTGCAGTGAGCATAAAATACCAGTTTACGTTTTTGGTGGCGGCAGTTCCGTGAATTTGGGGCTGAGGCCTTCAAGGGGAGGAATTACCCTTGTAATGAGCACCCATATGAAAAGGCTGATTGAGCTGAATGAGGAAAATCAGACAGCCACGGTTGAAGCCGGGATGATGGGGCCTGATTTTGAAAAGCTTCTGAATAAAGCTCCTGAAAAGCTCTCTGCCAGAAGACGATATACCTGTGGCCACTTTCCTCAGTCATTTGAGTATTCATCAGTTGGAGGATGGGTAGCCGCGCTTGGCTCGGGCCAGTCTTCAACATATTATGGAGACGCCTGCGACCTTGTAATATCCCAGGAATATGTCACTCCGGCAGGAACTTTTAAAACCGTTGATTATCCTGCCACAGCAACCGGGCCAAATATAAACTGGATAATGATGGGAAGTGAAGGGTGCTTCGGTGTCTTGACCAGCGTGACCATGAAAATTTTCAGACACATGCCTGAAAACAGAAAAAGGTTCGGATATATTTTCCCAGACTGGGACAAGGCTGTTTCAGCCACGAGGGAAATTTCCCAGGGAGAATTCGGCCTTCCTTCTGTTTTAAGAATATCCGACGCTGAAGAAACAGACGTCGCACTCAAGCTTTACGGTGTCGAAGGAACGGTTCTTGATAAAATGATGGAACTGAAGGGTTTCGAAAAGGGACGGCGCTGTCTGTGCATCGGTCATACTGAAGGAGAAAAGGGGCTTTCGTCCCATGTAAAAAGAAAACTCTCAAAAATTGCCAGGGCCAATGGCGGCATGACTCTCACCGGCTACCCGACTTCAAAATGGGAGCATGGCCGCTTCAATGATCCTTATATGCGTGAGGATCTTAACGATTATGACATTATAATTGATACCTTGGAGACCTCGGTAAAATGGGATAATCTCCATCATGTGCATAAGAGTGTCCGGGAGTTTATAAAGAAAAGACCCGCAACAGTATGCATGACCCATTGTTCTCATTTTTATCCGCAAGGCACTAATCTGTATTTTATTTTTATCGGAAGATTTTCTTCCATGCAGGAATACAAGAACTTTCAGACCGGGATAATTGAAAGAATAAATGCCTCAGGCGGATCTTTGAGTCATCATCATGGAGTTGGGAAAATGATAGGGCCTTGGATGGAGAGCCATCTTGGAAAAGAGCAGATAGATATACTTAAAGCCCTGAAAAGACATTTCGATCCTGAAAATATTATGAATCCTGGTGGACAGATGTCAATTACCTGATGGTTTTTGCGGAGCTTTTTTCAAAAAGCGATCCGCTAAGGCCGCTTTTTAATTAAAAGCATTAGTTGGTTATTGGCAAGATTGCAAAGAATCCAATTTCAGTCATTCCGGCGAAGGCCGGAATCCAGAAATTTCCAAAAATATAAAGCGCCGGATCACAAGTCCTGCATGACGCTGAAGCCATTTTATGTCTCTTTGCGAGTCCATCAAATATCAATCTTCACAGGCCCATAATTTGTGAGTCTGTGAAGATTTTTTTTGGCCCATGTTTTAGAAGAAGTATTGATATGGAGCCTCATATCGGTTATTGTATTTGCAAAGTCTCGACTCCCCAAAAGCTTTGCCCACCTAATATTTTAAGGATTTCATGATGGAGAGCATTGATAACAGTATCAGTGGCCAGATTAATATATTGGACGACAAGAAACCCGCTTCAGCCTTTGTTGGTGTCCCGGACATCAGGGATAAACAAAAAATCATATTTGCAAATATTTTTTCCGTCATATCTGTTCTTGTAGCTCTTGCTTTTGCAGCCTCTGTGGGTATTTCAGAGAGCGGTCTTATTTTTCTCGGGTATTCTTTTCTGGCACTTATCAATTATCTGCTTTTTCTTGCCACAAAAAGGTCCGGCCTTTACGAAAAAGGTGTTATTTTGCTTGCCGCAGCATCTTCAGTCGTTTTTTTCACCAAGGGCGGGTATACAGGGTTCCTCTGGCTTTTTCTCTTTCCATACGCCGCTTATTTTCTTGCGGGAATAAAAAACGGATCAATTTATTCATTTTGCGTGGCTTTGATTGGCTTAATAACCATGATTACATCTTCGGGGCCAGTACCTTTGAGCGGAATAAACGGTTTTGAGGCAAAGTTCTGCTTTCTTGCAATATATGTATCATGCTGTGTACTCGCACTGACTTATGAAGCGGCAAGACAGGATGCCAGGGAAAAACTTATAGATGCGAATATCCAGATGAATTCCAGATCTGCTGAGCATGACCTTCTTACCGGGCTCATGACCGGAGTGCAGTTGAGGGAAAGGGCGAATCAGGAGGCTGCAAGATATGACCGTTTTCAGAGGCCTTTTTGTTTTTTAAGATGTAATATTGACTGTTTTGGCATTATCAATGAAAAATACGGCTTTGACTGTGGAGACAGTATGCTTAAGGCCGTTGCAGACAAGATGAACGCCATGCTCAGGGAAACAGATCTCGCTGCAAGATGGGGCGGGAGCGAATACCTGATTCTTCTGACAGAAACAACAGCTGAAAGAGGTTTGACAGTTGGAGACAGATTGAGGAAAAGCATTGAGGATTCATCATGGGGCTGGAAAAATAAAAGACTGAACCTTACCCTCAGCATTGGTCTGAGTCTTTTTGATCCTTCCGACGGGATTGACGGATCAATAAGAATTGCTGACGAAAGAGCGGCAAGAGCAGGCAAGTTTGGCGGAAACAGGGTTGAGGGACCTGTTGTGGGAATTTTCCCTGGAAGGAATTTTTAGTTTCTGTAATATCTTCATAGTGCTGTCTTCATAACCATCTTATTTTTTTACAATTTTGCCATTTGGCACCTGGATGGTTAATTTTAAATATGACAAGGTCGCAAAGAGTCCGATTTTCGTCATTCCGGTGAAGGCCTGAATCCAGAAATGTATGATAATACAAAGATGCCGGATAAAGTCCGGCATGACGCTAAAGCCAATTTTTGACTTTTTGCGAATCCATCAAATATACCCCTTGAATCTAAGTTCCAGTGCTTCATGTTTTCAATGGCATTTCAAAAAAAATCTCTGTTTTTCATAAACCTGTTCATCACATTAATTAGGATATCAGGAATATCTTTTTGTTGATATTTTCTGCTATCATAAGTATAGGGTTTAAAAAAATTTGAACACCGTGTTTAATAAAGCTGGGGAATATAAAGGCGATGAGGTCGGAAGAAAGAAAAAAGAAAATTCTGAATTGTGCTAAGAGGCTTTTCTCTAAGAACGGATTTTACAAGACTCAGATTTCAGATATAGCAAAAGCGGCTAAAATAGCCAGAGGTACAATCTATCAGTATTTCGAGAACAAAGACATAATCTACATGACCCTGCTTGATGATTATTACAAGGCTTGGCAGGAAGACATGACAATGAAGAAGGCTGATATTGACCTTGAAAAAATAACAGCCGTGGATTTCTTTAAGAGCCAGATACGCAAAACCCTGGATTTCTTTGCCAATGACCGTTATCTCAGTAATATCATTCTCAGGGTAGGGCTTGGGGTTCCAGGCGATCTGGCTACCACAATCAAGAGATTCGAGCTGCATGTTCTTGAATTCATCATGAGAGATCTACGTTTCGGAATAAAAAGCGGTAACATAAGGGATGATCTAAACGTGGAGTTCACTGCAAATCTGCTTGCAGGCTCAGTTCTAAGAACCGCTTCATACTATTTCGGACCATACAAGAGAAAAAAACCCCTCGATACTGAAAAAGCCACCCAGGATATTATTGATATTTTTGTGCGCGGACTTTTCACAGAAAAGGCTTTGCAGCAAGCAGGCCTTATATAGGCTTTCAGATTCTGCATTTTCTGTTTGCGTCGCCTAAAATAAGGGCAGAGAGTCTTTTTATCCCGCAATGATGCAAGAGGTTTTATGAAAGATATACTTGTTGAGCTTAGAAAAAAGCTGCACGAATATCCTGAAGAATCAGGCAAGGAAAAACAGACCAGGGAAGTATTGTTATCTTTTCTTGAAAAATTTAAGCCTGATGTACTCATAGATCCAATAGGCGAAACCGGATTTGCCGCAATTTTTGGTGATAATCCAAGGAAGACAGTTCTTTTAAGGGCTGAAATGGACGCAGTATCGCTTGGGATCGGCAACACCGGAAACAGCCGTTATTCCCATTCCTGCGGGCACGACGGTCATATGGCCATCCTTGCCGGTGTGGCAGCAGCGCTTCATATGCAGAGGCCATTTGATGGCAGAGTCGTTCTTTTATTCCAGCCAGCTGAGGAGACGGGGAAAGGTGCCTTGAGCATCCTTAATTCTTCAATCTTTAATGATATTAATCCTGATGTTGTTTTTTCTCTTCATAATCTTCCTGGATGGCCATCAACATCTGTAATTGTAAAACCGGGTGCTTTCTGCTGTGCATCCCGTGGGATCATCATCGAGCTTATGGGAAGTCCCTCGCATGCGTCGAGTCCTGAGAAGGGAAAAAACCCTGTCAGAGCACTGGCAGAAATTATTCAGAAATTGCCTTCTATTTGTGAAAAAAACAGTTTTTTCAGCATGATTACAATTGTCCACGCATGCATGGGCGAACCTTCTTTCGGGGTTTCGCCAGGACACGCAAAAATTATGGCTACCTTACGAACCCATGCTGACGAAGACATGGAAAAACTTGTTTCCGAAGCTCTTATGTGTATTTCCGAAATTTGCGTTCAGCAGGAAATTTCCTGCAGAATAAGTTGGGATGACGTTTTTCCTGCTCTTTATAATGACAGGGAGGCTGCCCGTAGTGTCGCAGAAGCTGCATCCTCACTCGGTCTGGAAGTTGTGGTCCCGGAAACTCCTTTCAGATGGTCAGAGGATTTCGGACATTTCACAGCAAAATACCAGGGTGCTCTTTTCTGCATAGGCGCCGGCGTTCATTGCCCGGAACTCCATACTCCAACATATGTGTTTCCTGACAGGCTCATAGGCGTTGGCGTTGATCTTTTTTTGTCAATTTTGAAGGAGAATCTGTCATTTTAATCTGATTTTGATGAACTCGTAAAAAGTCAAAAAAGGCATCGTAGTCATGCCGGACTTGATTAGATATTTTTTATGTTTTCAGTCGCTTATAGGTTTGGGTCTGTGCCGGAAAGACGAAAATCGGACTTTTTGCGACCTCGTCAATTTTGAAAGATCAAACATATTTTTTGCACCCGGAACAGGCAGATCTCCGTCATTTTTATTTCAGCTTTTAAAGAAGTTCCGCATTCATTGAACATCACTCATAGATCATCTTTTTTGTCATACCCCCGTCAATAACAAAATTCTGTCCTGTTATAAATCCGGCTGAATCTGAAACAAGAAATGCCGCAAGGGATGCGATGTCCTCAGGAGTTCCGACCCTTCCTGCCGGATGTTGTTCGCAATCCAAGCGTGAGTGCGCTGGCTCAACCCTGTCTTTCATTTTTTGCCATTGACAGACTTCTATCCAGCCCGGACTGATGCAGTTAACCCTTATTCTGCCGCTAAAGCTTACTGCGAGTGAATGTGTCAATGACAAGATTCCTCCCTTTGATGCCGAGTATGGCTCTGTATTTTCTTCTGATTGCAGGGCTCTTGTGGAGGCAATGTTTATTATGGCTCCGGAGCTTTTCTCTAAATATGGCGCGCAGTATTTGGACATAAGAAACACGCCGGTAAGATTGACAGATATGATTTGATTCCATTCCGCCAGACTAAGTTCTGTCAAAGGCTTTCTGACAGGATTCGCAATCCCTGCATTATTAATGAGAAAATCTATCCCGCCAAACTTTGTCGCCACATTCTGAACACTACCCCGAACCGAATCCTCATCTGATACATCCGCCTGAACAAACATGAAACGGCCTGAGGAAGAATATGCTGCCTCGCATTCGCTCCCTGCTTCTGAATCAATATCAATTGCAACCACATTCATGCCTGAATTCAGAAAATAATCAGCGATTCCGAGTCCTATTCCCTTTGCGCCACCGGTAATTACAGCAGTTTTAATAATATTTACCATGATTATTCCTTTAATTTGCTCATGATTATAATTGGGAAGTGTCTGAAACCCATTTCAAGATCAATGGCCCAACATTCTGAAAAAACGGCACAAACTGAAATTTATTCATTAAAACAAACTATTGCTTAGGGCAGAATATCAATCTTTTTTGCATTTGAACATTTTTTGATAGCAACTTGAAGAGACTCATCTTTCTTGAAAACATGCTGATAATGTTGTATCGAAGAGAGGATTTTAAATTTCATTAAAAAGATTAAGCGTTTTTATCTTTTTAATATGGGACCAGACAGATTTTTCATGAAGCAGTCAAAATCAAGAAAGGAAATAAACAATGAAAAGACCATTCGTATTAATCACATCAGCCATTGGATTAGTGGCAATTTGTGCGTCAGTATTTGTGGGTTGCGGAGATTCTCCAAAGAAAGAAGAGCCTAAGGCTCAAGCGCCCCAGGCCACAACACCTCCACCTCCTGCTGAGCCTCCAAAGGCTCCGGAAGCTGTTCAGCCACCAGCACCTCCTGTGGCTCCTGAGGCTGCAGCTCCTGCTGTAACACCAGAAGCGCCTAAGGCTCCGGAAGCTGCCATGCCGACAGATGCGGCGGCACCACAAGCTCCGGTCGCAACTCCAGAAGCAGCTGCTCCTGCAGATGCAGCAGCACCGGCTGTAACTCCGGAAGCTCCGAAAGCTCCTGAAGCAGCAATGCCTGCAGATGCAGCACCGGCCGTAGCTCCTGAGGCACCAAAGGCACCTGAAGCTGCTCCCGCGCCTTCTGCCCCTGAAGCACCGGCAGTCCAAGCACCAGAGCCAGTAAAATCACCAGAAGCTGTTCAGCCGCTTGAAATGCCCAAAGAGCCTGAAAAACCGGCAAATGGGGCAGCAAAATAGTTGATTAAAAAAGCATTTTAGTGTCGAATTATTCATGCAGCGTGGTAACTCCATGCTGCATGAATAAAAGCCACCTCTTTAAAATCAAGGCCCTGAAAAAAATGCTGCAATATCTCTAATGCCTACTCTCACCATCTTTATATTTTTAGACACTTCTTGATTCCGATCTGCGCCGGAATGCCGGTAATCGGACTTTTTACGATGTTGTCAAAGCCTTACCATCTCTAAAAGACACTAAAAACCAACCATTTTTCTACCCGAACATGCTAATCTTGATTTTTTTGTTAACAAGTCCGTTTGAGTACATGTCGTCATAAAACCTTCCCAGACCTTTTACCTGTTCCTCTGGCAGCCTGTAATCAAGCAGTGAAAAATATTTTCTGCATTTTTCATAACTGAGGCCGCTTTCCCTGGCAGAAGACTGGGAGATAATATCAAGGTTTAAAAGTCCGTCTTCAAGTGATTTTCTCAGCATTGAAGCAACTTCTTCAACAAGGTCGGGGTATTTTTCGGCAACAGTTTTTCTGACTGTCCAAACCCCGAAAACAAACGGAAGATTTCTTAATTCGTGCCATAAGGTGCAAAGATCAAAAACATATCTGAATCTGTTCTCCCATGGAACAGTCAGTGCAGAATCACCTATGATGAGGGCAGCAGAATACTCTGATCCAGCGTCTTCTATTCGTTTCAGGGACTTTCTCTCAATTACAGGAACGACGCCTTTTTCAGCAAAAATGATCTTCATAAGATTTGCAGCGCTGTCCGATTCCAGTGTAAGAGCCACTTTTTTTTCATCAAGATCTTCTATGGGGCATTCACTGGCGAGAATTACGCTCATGACCTCTGACGTACAGCCTATGGAAAGCCCCGGAATAATCAGCCAGTCCTCTGAATTGAATGCATACGCAGCAGCCGAGACAGAACTTATGTCCAGCTCTCCTGCCTCCATTCTTCTATTAAGCTCAGCAGGTGGAGCCACAACATTTCTCCACACAGCCTTTTCAGACAACTTCCCAGAATCAAAAGCAAAATTAACAGGAGCCACATTCATGTATTTTATGTGGCCTATACTTATTTCAGGAAGACCGCTTTCAGTAATTCTCATAAAACCTCTGTATTTATTGAAACAACAAAAAATCAAAAACTTCGGATGTGGAAAATGGAGAATGATCCGTATAAACCATAAAGGCAGATTTCCCTGGCTCAAGCGTTCCGAATGAATTAGCAACCCCAAGAGCCAGTGCCCCGTTTAAGGTAGCCATTTCAAAAAGTGTGACAGAATCAATCCCAGGAAATTTTTCAGAAAGAAATCGAATCTCGTCTAAAACAGATAGACTGTCAACCGAAGCCAGGCTGTCAGTACCGATACAAGGCATAATTCCCTTGGAGATCATTTTTTCCACATCAGGCAGAATTCCGTGAAGATTCATGTTGCTTCTTGGACAAAGACATACTTTTGCATCTCTTTTTCTTATAATATCAAGATCTTTTTCTGTTGCCCCACAAAGATGAACACAAAGAGTGGATGAATCAAGAATACCTGTTTTTTCTGCATAGACCACAGGACTTTCTGAAGGTATGGGCCATGCAGAATAATCAATGCCTCTTGATAAAAGGAATTCCGCCCATGCACCTTTTCCTTTTTTTATGAACTCTCTCTCATCATCTGATTCGCCTATGTGAATACTGAAAGGCAGGTTTTGTTTTATAGTTTCTTTTTTAAGAAAACACATCAGATCAGGAGAAGTCGTGTGCGGAGCATGTGCTGCAAATGAATAGCTCTGAGCCGAATTGCCTGGAAAAGGAATCAGCGATGTTCCGCTTTTCAAACTGCCAAGAAATTCATGAAAACCGATTCCCGGCATCTGAAGTCCTGCAAATATTTGAGGGGATAATCCAAGAGTAGAAATGTCGGCCACAAAAACCGTTCCTGAATAATGAGCATCAGAAAGACTCTCCCTGGCAGCTTTGATCATAACATCTTCTGATGCCGAGCTTCTAATAGCAATCAGATTCTGAACCCACTCCCTGAAACCTTTGGATGTTTCAAGCTTGCCTTTTAGGAATGAAAGCTCAAGATGGGTATGACAGTTGATGAGTCCAGGAAAGATTATTCCTGGTCCGAGATCAACAACTTCAGACATTCCGGCTGATAATCCTGAAAAGCTCCCTGTTTCAATAACCTTTCCGTTTCGAGTCCGCACATAACCGTTCCGAATAATTTCAGAAGATGAAACGACCACCCAGCCAGCCCTGATAATTCTTTCATGGCTATCTGAATATGAAACCGGAAACATCAGGCATCATCCCTAAAAGTCCTCAGAATATTATAGTGGCAATCACGCTGACATGCCTCAAATCCTGCGGTCTTGATTATCCTGATCATTTCATCCATCGGCAGTCTGAACTTCACACCCGCAGCAGCAACTACATTTTCCTCTATCATTGTGCTGCCCATGTCATTTGCGCCAAAGAAAAGCGAGGTCTGGGCAATTTTTCCACCCTGCGTAACCCATGAAGCCTGGATACCGTTAAAATTATCAAGAAAAATCCGGCTGAGTGAAAGAACCTTGAGATATTCGGCAGAAGTGGCAGGAAGCCTGGGCATTTTTGTGTTTCCTGGCTGGAATGTCCAAGGGATGAAAGCTGTAAACCCGCCTGTTTCATCCTGGAGCTCTCGAAGCACTGCAAGATGTTTTATGATGTGTTCAGGTTTTTCATAATGACCGAACATCATTGTAGCAGTTGTCCTTAGGCCAAGATTATGGGCATCCCTCATAACGCCGAGCCATTCCGAGGCTGTGCATTTATTTGGTGAAACCTGCTTCCTTATTTCATCAACAAGAATTTCAGCACCGCCGCCCGGAATCGAGTCAAGGCCTGCTTCGATCAACTTTTCTATGGTTGTCCTGACCGAAAAATTACTTTTTGAGGCAAGCCATGAAACTTCAGGAGGCGAAAAACCGTGTATGTGAATCCTGAAATTCTTTTTAATGAATGAAAGGAGATCAATATAATAATCAAGGCCAAGCTCAGGATTCATCCCTCCCTGGAGAAGTATCTGGGTCCCTCCGAGTGCTATTGTCTCTTCAATTTTAAGGCTCAGCTCTTCTTTGGTAAGAACATAACCGTCACCGTTTTCAGGCTTGCAGTAAAAAGCACAGAAAAGGCAGCCCGATGAGCATACATTTGTATAATTGATATTTCGATCAATAACAAAGGACACACGGTTTTCAGGATGAAGATGCCTTCTTCTTGCATCGGCAACAGCACCAAGCTCAAGCATATCAGCTTCAAGAAAAAGTTTCAGTGCTTCCTGTTCGGAAATTCTTTCATGGGCTGCCGCTTTTTCGAGGATCTTCTGCATCAGCAGCCTCCTTTTATTTCTGATACCGCATTATAAAAAGAATCCCTTTCAACCGGAGTAAAACCGGCGGACACAATGAGGTTCTCAAGGCTCTGGCGGGTTAACCCTTTTGGTGAAGATGCTCCGGCCATATGGGTTATCTTTTCTTCCATTATCGTTCCATCCAGATCATCAGCTCCGAAAGAAAGCGCTATCTGTGCAGTTTTTTCGCCAAGCATTACCCAGTAAGCTTTTATATGATCGAAATTGTCCAGCATGAGACGGCTTACAGCAACGGTCTTGAGATCATCAATACCATTTGTTTCAGGGAGTTTTGACAGTTTTGTATTCTGTGAATGAAAAGCAAGGGGAATGAATGCAGAAAATCCGCCTGTCCTGTCCTGTAGTTCACGAAGCTGGATCAGATGATTTATTCTTTCTTCCATTGTTTCTATGTGGCCGTAAAGCATTGTGGCATTTGTCGTGATTCCTGCTTTATGAACCGCTTCAATTATCTCGAGCCAGCGTTTTCCGCCTATTTTCTTCGGAAAAAGCTCTTTCCATACCCTCTCGCTCATGACCTCTGCTCCGCCTCCGGGCATCATGGAAAGTCCGGCTTCTTTAAGCTTAGCAATTACATCATTTATGGAAAGACCGGAAATGTTCGAAAGGTAATCAATTTCAACGGCTGTGAAGGCTTTGATTACGGCATCTGGCCTGACTTCCTTTATGACCTTGAGAAGTCCGATATAATAATCAAAATCAAGCTTTGGGTTCAATCCACCGACCATATGGATTTCCCTGATCGGCTCGTCGATTTTTTCAAGAAGCCTTTTCCTGACATCATCGAGGGAGTAAGTGTATGCTCCGTTTTCTCCGTCATCCCGGGCGTAGGCGCAGAAAACGCAACGGTTTCTGCATACGTTGGAATAATTGAGGTGCTGGTTATAAATAAAAAAGGCTTTTTTACCGTGCTTTTTCCTTCTGACCATGTCGGCAAGCTGGCCAACTCCTGTCAGATCCGATGATTCATAAAGCAAGGCGGCATCAGCAAAACTGAGACGGATGCCTTCAACAACCTTTTTTTCGATGTCTGAAAGCCTTTTATCAGAAAAATAAAGGGCCATATTCTTCTCCGGAATTACAATAATCAGGATTAATAATATAAAAGATCCGCCCGAAACAAACGACACCTATAATATGAGGCAATATTGTTAGGCAAGGGAATAGTTTATGATTATCCAGCCCAGATAAATGAATTTTTAATCAATTTTTAAATAATTGTGTGCAGTATTAACAAATATTTGCGGCAGTATTAATTCGGAAGGGCATTCTTTTTGTATATAATCGTAGCAAAAAAAATCTGAAATTCTGAACAGAGAGTTTTATTTTTTATGAATATAGGGTACTTCAAAAAATTAGAATTTTTGATGTGGTAGCAAGGAAGCGGCGCATGGAGAACCGGAGTTTATAGGTTATAAATGAGCATTCGAGTACGACGCTGACGCTGCTAACGCGCAAAAAGGCAATTATTAGAGATGCCCAACATTATAAAAGTTTGAAATCTTTCCGGATTGAACAAAAATGGCGTCTAAAAAATAAGGATAACCATGAGCAAAAAAGCCAAGTCTGAATTCACCAGATTTTTAATACCTGTTATCGAGGTTATAAGGAACTTGTCAGGAAGTGGAGCTGCTGGCGAAGTTACTGATCTTGTAATTGAGAAGCTTAATATAAGCGACAGCGAACTATCCGAAACACTTAAAAACGGAGCCTCAAAAATTAGAAATCAGGTGGCATGGGCTCGAATGTATCTTGTTAACTCAGGTTTTTTAGACTCTTCCATAAGAGGAGTCTGGTCTCTGACAGAAAAAGGCTTGAATGCAGACCTTTCCTTAATTGACCTGAACGAAATTATAAAAGCTGCAAGAACCAAATCTGAAAGTAATGCCACTTCAAAAGATGATGCTTCGAAACCCGGAATTATTGATGAATCTGTCGATATTCAACCTCATCAGACTGAATTGCTTGCATTACTTAAATCCATGCCTCCATCAGGATTTGAAAGACTCTGCCAGCGGCTTCTCAGAGAAGCAGGATTTAAACAGGTTGTGGTTACTGGCAAAAGCAACGATGGTGGCATAGATGGACAGGGCGTTCTTGAGGTAAATCCCTTTGTGAGTTTCAATGTTATTTTTCAGTGCAAACGTTATAAAGACGCAGTGTCTGCTCCCCAGATCAGGGATTTAAGAGGCGCAATGCAAGGAAGGGCAGAAAAGGGTATTTTTCTGACCACAGGAAGATTCACTCTTGAAGCAAAAAAAGAAGCGCGGAGAGATGGGGTTCCTCCAATTGAACTTGTTGATGGACAGTCCTTGATTGAAATGTTCGAACGCCTTGAACTTGACCTGAATCCTGTGAAAAGTTTTACTGTAAACCATGATTTTTTTGACGAATATATGCAATCAGCAAAGTCTTTTTGATGAGTTTTTTAAGCGGCTGCACTCAACCATTCAGTATTCACAGAGTGATCAGGATTTCTGCCGGAATCGCAATCTCATTCCCTTACAGGGCATAAGCCCTTTTTGAATTAAGATCCCGGAATCCCCCTCCCCAAAAAAATGTGGCTATGCTCAATTCTCAGTAATATTTGAAAAGGTCATGGCCTGAACATTTGACAAGGTCGCAAAAAGTTCGGTTTCCGTCATTCCGGCGTAGGCCGGAATCCAGAAGTAGCTGAAAAAACTGGATGCCGGATTAAGTCCGGCATAACGCCGACGCCTTTTTTGACTTTTTGCGAGACCCTCAACATTTGTAAGACTCTAAAAATATCAGTATTTTTGTCTACTAACAAAACCACAAAGTTTTTGCGGAGCTTTTTCCAAAAAGCGACCCGCCGGAGGCACCCTGCTTAACGTCGGATTACGGACAAAGGATGTCCTAATCCGACCTAAGTATCACCCTTGTTTTGATGGCAAATTAACCTACAAGGCACTTTTTAACTGAAAATCAGGCAAAGCCACAAAAAAAACTATATTTTTACACTATCCCAGCATGAAGATATTATTATATCTGTAAGTGCGTCATCAAGACTGACAAAACCTATAAAATGGTCCTTTAAAGCCCATATAATTGGAGCGAATCCATGCCACCGGCTTTGCCGGTGGTCTGTGACCGGATTCTACTCATCTATCCCAAAAAGCATGGGCTCTTTCCGTATACTGCAATTCTCATTTAACCAGCTTGCGATATTTTTCATTGCGCTGTCCTCCCAAATTCTTGCGCCTGTGGGACAGTTTTTAATACAACTGGAACAGCGAATGCACAGCTCTGTTTTTGTTACCACTTTCCCATTAATTGAAATGGCTTCGGTTGGACATACGCTGGCACATAAACCACAAACTGTGCATATGTCCTCTCTGGTCACAGGTGAAACAACCATAGATCGCACTCCGCCTTCATACGGGAATCTGCCTGGGATTTTCAGATCCATTTGTGCATCACATGATTTCAAGGCTGTGATTTTTTCTTTGATTTTTGCTCCAAAATCAATTGCCTTTTGAATATCCAGGCTATCCGGACGTCCATTTGCGATGGGAACATCCTTTGTTGCAAAAGAATGCTCCCCAATGAATGCACCATCTGCAACAGGATTAAAGCCTAACTCGGCTGCAAGATTTTTTAATTCTAACAATGCATCTTCAAACTCACGGTTGCCATATACAACTATGGGAATCGCCATGGTTTTGTTTGCTTTTATCTGTTTGAACCGATTGATTGCGTCAGCTGGCAGACGACCACCGTAAACAGGAGCACCTATAATTACGAGTTCATCTGAAAAGGTTTGGATTTTTTGCCTGGCGCCCTCCGGCAGTGTCAGGTTAACATGCTCGATATTCTCACAATTCATGCCTTTAGCAATATTTTCCAATACTTTTTGAGTGGTTCCAGTAGGTGAAAAATAGATGAGTCTTACCTGTTTAACTTCCAATATTATTTCTCCTTTCTCGTATTATGGACACCTCTAAAACGGGAATATAAATAATGATCCTTTGAAAGAGGAACGGAATTAGGCTTCAGTATGCTGAGAATATGCCTTTAATAAAACTCAGGCTCATATCCTATAGTATATTTAAGGTTCGAGCTATTTCTTATACCCAGAAAATGGGCATTGCCTTTGTCAAATGGGCAGGCTGGATTTGTACAAGGTTCAAACCCAAATTTTCCGTAAAAATTCGGATCACCCAGAACAAAAATGGTATTAGCCTTTATTTCAGGTTGCCTCAAAGCAAAACGAAGCAATTCAGATCCTATACCTTGCCTTTGAAAATCAGGATTAACGGCCACCGGCGCCAAATGCAATCCACAGACATCAGGGCCGTTAAAGGCTTTTGAAAACGCAATATAGGCTATGATTATGTTTGTATGAATACATACCCATTCATGCAATGTTTTGCCATTTTTATGCAATTTACCAATAAGCTCCATTTCATATTTGCTTTTGGGAAATGCCTGCTTAAGTAACGCATATGCTTTCGGATATTGTTCCATGCTGAGTTTGCGTATTTTCATATAAGAATTCCGATCAAAACGGCTATTAAATTAATAATTGATGGACTCGCAAAAAGCCCCAAAAAGGCTCCTGCGTCATGCCGGACTTGATCCGGCATCCAGTAATTTCAACCACTTCTGGATTCCGGCCTGCGCCGGAATGACGAGGATTGGACTTTTTGCGACCTTCTCAATAACTATAAAACTTTCATGTTTTGCGCTGTTTTTTTGATATCACGGCATAAACAGCTCCGCATTTTCTATCATTTCTTTATTCGAATCGGCTACATAAAAAGAAAAATAGGTAAATGAGAGGCGATTGATTTTTTTAAGCATGGCATATGCGGTTTTCTTCAAAGTCTACCGATGCTCGTTAATTCAACAATATTTTACGTTTCGCCGGAATCCAGTTCGGTAATACGCCGAAGCCTTTTTTTGACTTTTTGCGATCCTGTAATGAACAAACCATTTAGGACTTATATTTTCCGGGGAACCCTTTTACAAAAAGATCCCCGGAATGAGTCGTTCTATACTCATCAATGTCACAGTTCGAATATTTGAAATGAGTCAGGCCGTTTGAATGGCAAGGCTGTTGTTGCATCATTACTGGAAAACCCTTTTGAAAAAGGGTTTCCCAGGCCTTTCCCAAAACTTTTATGGTTTAGTTGATAACATATGTTTTTCAAGCAAAAGAATCCATAACCGAAAAGTTTTTGCCAAGCTTTTTTCAAAAAGCGGCCTTTGATCTTTCATTTAACAGAAGAGTTCTAATTATGACGATGTGAAGTATATATAATGTTAGTTGTTTGGTTTTCAGCACCTTATTTGGGTATGGCGTGTTCAAAACACTAATGTTTGAAGCCTGAATTCCTTTTTTTTATGGTTTTGATTTGCATGGTGATGTCTTTCCATCTCTCCTTTTCGACCCGGTCAGCGCTTTTGTGCTGGCGATCTGACAGATACTCCATTTCACGTTTCATTTTGCGAAAGTTTTCCAGTCTGTCTATTGAGATTTTCCCCTCTTCTACCGCCCCAAGCACCATGCAGCCTGGCTCGTGGGTGTGGCTGCAATTTGTGAAACGGCATTCCTTACCTATCGCTTCAATCTCAGGAAACGCGCTTCCCATACCTTTGTCCACTTCCCAGAATGCTATTTCCCGGATGCCGGGGTTGTCGATCAGCATTCCGCCCTGGGGCATCACTGCCATGTGTCTGGAGGTGGTGGTATGTTTACCCTTGCCATCATGAATGCTGATGGGACTGGTAAGCTGAATTTCCTTGCTGTAAAGCCTGTTCAGCAGTGTTGATTTTCCTGCACCTGAAGATCCAACCATTGTTGTAGTCTGGCCTTTTGCGAGGTATGGCTCAAGAGATTTAAGGCATGTGTCTTCATATGCAGAAATCAGATATACCGGAACGCCGAAGGCCACTGACTCGACTTCATTTACAAAATTCAAGGGCTCCTGGTGGAGATCCGCTTTTGTCAGAATGATTACAGGATTTATGCCGCAGTTCCAGATAAGCGTCAGATACCTTTCTATGCGGCGCAGGTTATAATCCCGGTCAAGGCCGGTAACTATAAATACGGTATCAAGGTTTGCCGCGATTACCTGTTCCTTTTGGGGCTGGGCATCCTGTTTGTTGCGTGTGCCTGAAGCGCCTCTTGACAGAGTGTTTCTGCGTACCAGCACCCTTGAAATAACAGACCCATTCATTATCACCCAATCTCCTGTGACAGGATACATGGAGCCTGTGTCAATCCTCAGCCTGCCTGCCACTGTGGCGAGCCATTCGTTATTTCCGTCGCTTACGAGAAAGCTGTTTTTTCTTACTCCTATCACTCGTGCGGGTGTTATGTCTTTATTTGAAAAATTTTCAAGCTGTTCCTGAAAATGTGAAGTCCATCCCATCAGTAAAAGGTTGCTAATATTATTATCTTTACTGGTGTTCATCATTAGAGTCCTACCTGTTTTTATCTGTAATTTAAGCTATATAAGCCGGTGAATGGTGATGCATAAAGCAGGCACGCAAGTCTCCGGTGATTTTGTTATCGATAAGTGCAGGATGCGTTGCTGACAGAGGATGCAACTATGGTGACGGATTCTCAGTATGAGATCTGCTGGGGGACAGACATTAATAAAACAGCCTGTCTTTAAGATGGAACAGCTTTTTCAGGAATACTTCAGAGCCGTATCAATCAGCTGCCAGCATGTCGCTCCGCTTGTCGGCAACTTTAGAAACAATATCCATTGATTTCATAAACATAAAAACCTCTTTCATATATTTGTTAAAGAGAATCTATAACCTCATGCATTAATATGCGATAGTTCCGGGGTATGTCAATAATAACCCTTATGCACTATTAGTGGTTCATCAGACCAGATTTTATGCCGTCCCCATCGTTATCAGGCGCTCTGGCTTTCACGGATTCTTATCCGGCATTTTCCAAGATTTTGTTGGCAATTGGCACGGCCTAAGTGCTATGAGTCTTCTGAATGATTAGAATGGCTTCTGCAATGTTCTGCGCCGCCATTTCAGGCAGGCCTTTTTGTATATTATCTGTCAGATTTGAACAGGTGGTTTTATGATTATAAGAAAAGCTGAAAAACAGGATTTTGAGAATATCTGGCCAATTTTTTCCGAGATTGTAACCTCAGGCGAAACCTATGCCTATCCAATGGACATTACAAAGGAAGATGCCCGGCGTTACTGGATGGAAGCTCCCAGAGAGACTTATGTTCTGATCGAAAACGGCAGCATTATGGGAACATATTACATCAAGACCAACCATCCAGGCCCTGGAGAGCACGTCTGCAACTGCGGATACATGGTAGCGTCAACAGCGCGGGGAATGGGTTTTGCCACCATGATGTGCCTCCATTCCCAGAAAAGGGCACTCGAACTCGGATATAAGGCCATGCAGTTCAATTTTGTGGCTTCAAGCAATGAAATAGCGGTCAGGCTCTGGAACAGGCTTGGCTACGAGACTGTCGGGCGCCTTCCAAAAGCGTTCAACCATCCCAAGCTTGGCTATATAGAAGCTTTTGTCATGTTTAAATGGCTGGATCAATGAACATTTGATTATGATACGATGGGTTTGTAATCAGGCATAAGAATTTTGGAATTTGGATTTATGATTGATGGACTCGCAAAAATGCAAATAAAAGCGACGGTGTCATGCCGGACTTGATCTGGCATCCAGGAATTTCAGATACTTCTGGATTCCGGCCTGCGCCGGAATGACGGAAATCGGACTTTTTGCGACTTTGTCATGATTGATTGAACCAACAAGATATTTCAAAAATCATCGATTATAAATTAAAAATTGATGATGACGGGTCGCTTTTTTGTAAAAAAGCTTAGCAAAAAACTTTAGTATTTCGTTTTTTTTGGAAATCCCAGGGATTTAAGAGTGATGGACTCGCAAAAAAGCAAATAAAAGCGACGGCGTCATGCCGGACTTGATCCGGCATCCAGGAATTTCAGCAACTTCTGGATTTCGGCCTGCGCCGGAATGACGGTAGTCGGACTTTTTACGACCTTGTCAAGAGTGCTTTAACTGTGGCCAAGAGCGCGATCTCCAACCTGAACATTATCTTGGCAGCAGCTATAATATCCAAAAGGAATCATTTCAAACCATGTTTCAGGAATTCAGACCAAAGGTCGACCGCATCTGGGACACGATGTGGTCTGGCGGAATATCAAACCCTCTGTCCGTCATAGAGCAGCTGACCTATCTTCTTTTCATAAAGCGGCTGGACGAGCTGCAAAATCTCATGGAGAAAAAGGCCGCAAGAAGCGGGAAGCCAATAGAGAAACCCATATTTGGCAAGGATCAGGAGCATCTTCGCTGGTCGCGTTTCAAAGAGACTGCCCCTGAGCAGATGTATAATACTGTGAAGGACGGGGTTTTCCCTTTCATAAAATCCCTTGGAAGCAGCGACGAAAATGGAGACCCGGAAGATTCCACCTACACCCACCACATGAAGGACGCCATCTTCATGATGCCGACTCCCCGCGTTCTTGCAAACGTGGTGGATCAGCTCGACGGCATAGACATGTCAGACTCTGACACCAAGGGCGATCTCTATGAATACATGCTGGACAAGATTTCCCAATCAGGACAGAACGGCCAGTTCCGCACGCCTCGCCATATCATAAAACTCATGGTTGAGATGACCGCCCCAACTCCGAAGGATTTGATCTGCGACCCTGCCTGCGGTACAGCCGGGTTTCTTATCGCAGCCTCGGAATATCTGGTCAGGAACCACGGCGAGGAAATATACAGGAGCGAAGAGGCCCGCCGCAGATTCAACGACCACACCTTCCACGGCTATGATTTCGATTCCACCATGCTCCGCATAGGAAGCATGAACATGCTGCTCCACGGCGTCGAGAATCCTGACATCAGATACAGGGATTCCCTTGCCGAAGACTCCGGCGACGACAGAGGGAAATACATCAGCAAGAAGTACACCCTTATCCTGGCGAATCCGCCCTTTGCCGGAAGCCTTGACCATGAATCCACAGCCAGGGATCTCCAGAGAACCGTAAAGACCAAAAAGACAGAACTGCTTTTTATAGCCCTTTTCCTGCGACTTCTTTCGAGCGGCGGCCGCGCTGCCGTAATCGTGCCCGACGGCGTTCTCTTCGGCTCCAGCAATGCCCACAAGTCCATAAGAAAAATTATTGTGGATGATCAGAAATTAGACGCCATCATATCCATGCCGTCCGGTGTTTTCAAACCATACGCCGGGGTGAGCACGGCCATATTATTTTTCACAAAGACAGATTCAGGCGGAACAGACAGAGTCTGGTTCTACGACATGAAGGCCGACGGTTACAGCCTGGATGACAAACGCACGCCCCAGCCGGATAAAAGCGATCTCAAGGACATACTCGAACGCTGGCGGAATCTTGATAACGAGGCTGATCGCAAACGCACTGACCAGTCTTTTTATGTGCCTGTTTCAGAAATAAGGGGAAACGATTACGACCTTTCCATAAACAGGTACAAGGAAGTGGAATACGAGGCAGTGGCGTATGATCCGCCCAGGGTGATTCTGGAACGGCTTGGGAAGCTGGAAGATGAGATTGCCGAGGGACGGAAGACACTTGAGGCGCTGCTTAACGGGGAACTCGGAACGGAGAAGGGGAAACTCGGAACTGGGAGCTCGGAACTCGGAACGGAGAAGGGGAAACTCGGAACTGGGAGCTCGGAACGCGGAACGGAGAGAGGGGAACGCGGAGCTGGGATCTCGGAACTCGGAACGGAGAACGCGGAATGACTGTGACGGTGGGTTTTCATGATTCGGTGCGCGGCATTTTAAGGGAAGCCCGGAAGCACGCCTATTCCCAGGTAAACCGGGTGATGGTCGAGGCTTACTGGAAAATCGGGCGGCGCATTGTGGAAGAGGAACAGAAGGGAAGCATTAAGGCCGGGTATGGCGAAGGCCTGCTTCTATGTCTGCCCCGCGCCCTGACCGATGAGTTCGGAAAAGGGTTTTCCTATGCAAAACCTTCGGAATTTCAGACAGTTCTACCTGCCTTGGCCGGATTTTGAAAAATGCTACACACTGTGTTGTAAATTGTGTGGAGCCAGAACAAGGGGTTTTTATTACCCAAGTTGGTAAATTTACGTCAATTTACATGCCATTTCAGCGACTTGAAAAAAACTACGCACTGCATAGCGAATTGAACGGGCAGCTTTTTGCCTCCAAGTATCTTCCGGTGCTGCCCAACGAGGCGGAACTGGCTCGGGAACTGGAGCGGCAGCATGTGTTGGAGGGGGGAGTTAAATGAAATGGCAATTGAATTCATTAATTACTGTTTGCAACATTGAAATGGGTCAAGCTCCACCAGGAAAATCATACAACGAAATTGGGGAAGGTGTTCCTTTGATTGCCGGGGCAGGTGACTTTGATGGAAACATTCCAAATGTAAAAAAATTTACAACGTCTCCTTCTAAAATATCAACACCTGGAGACATTATTCTCGGGATAAGAGCTTCCATAGGAGAAAAAGTCTGGAGTGATCGCGCGTATTGTTTAGGCCGAGGTGTTGTAGGGCTCCGTCCGAAATCAGAACTTCATCCACAATACTTGTGGCATTGGCTTGATTCTGCAAAACACATTCTTTTGTCAAATGCCAGAGGGGCAACTTTTTTACAGGTAAACAGGAAAGATATTGAGTCCCTCGAAATCCCCCTCCCACCCCTCGCCGAGCAGAAGCGGATTGCGGAGATTCTGGATGCGGCGGATGCTTTGAGGGCCAAGCGCCGCGAGTCGCTTGCCCAGCTCGACAACTTGCTCCAATCCACCTTCCTTGACATGTTTGGTGATCCTGTAACCAATCCGAAGGGGTGGGAGGTAATTCAATTTCAAAAAATAGGTAAGAGTCGGTTAGGCAAAATGCTCGACAAAGGTAAACAAAAAGGAGATTGTCTATTCCCTTACCTTGCAAACTTTAACGTTCAGTGGTTTAAAATTGAATTAAAAGAGCTGCGTTATATGGATTTTACTGAAGCTGACAGAAAAGAATTTGAGCTTCAGAAAGGTGATTTGCTTATTTGTGAAGGAGGTGAAGTAGGAAGAGCCGCAATCTGGCAAGATGAACATAATTCCATATACTTCCAAAAGGCTCTTCATCGTGTTCGCCTATATCCTGACTTTGCAATTCCAGAATATGTTCTGTACTACATGTGGTTCATGGCTTCAAATGGAGGATTTAAAGATTTTATAAATTCTGCAACTATTGCTCATTTAACCGGTGTAAGTTTGAAAATTTTGCCATTCCCATGTGCTCCCATAAGCCTCCAACGCCGCTTCGCCAGTATCGTCGAATCTGTGGAGAAGCAGAAGGAGAAGGTGGGGGCGCATCTTGTCGAGCTGGATGCTTTGTTCGCGTCCTTGCAGTCGAGGGCTTTTAATGGAGAGCTGTGATATAGGAACTGGGGCTTTAGATAGTTTTTCCAAAATCATGAAGTTTTTGCTGAGCTTTTTTCAAAAAGCGACCTCTTAGCAGATTTAAGACGTATTACTTATCGCCTTTTTTGGCAGAATATGTCATTTCACGAAAATCTCCTTAAGAATAGGGATGTTTCAGATTAAACGCCAGACCAGTTTTTTCTTGTTTCAGCATTTTGGCAGTCAGGCATGACTTTGCAGAAAAGGATAAACATGGCTCAAGATACAGGTTTTCCTGGTTCAGGTTTCAAAAAAGAGCGTTCTTCCAATTTCTCCTTTCTTCCCAGGGGATTCGATACGATATCGGAGTCTGCAATCAGGGCCGAAGGCTATATAATGGGTGATCCCAGGGCCGCGTGTTTCCATGCCAGATTCTCGCTCGAGTCTCTGGTTCACTGGCTTTACCGCCATGATCCGGCTCTTCGCATGCCCTACGACACCAGCCTTGGCGCTCTTCTGCACGAGCCGAGCTTCCAGAATCATCTTCCCCAGGCTGTTTTCCAGAAGGCGAGGGTGATCCAGAAACTCGGGAACCAGGCGGTTCACAGCCAGAAGCCTGTTCTCCAGTACGACGCGATGCAGGTGGTCAAGGAGCTTCACCATATCTGCTACTGGCTGGTTAGGACTTATTCTGGCGGAGCGACGCTTTCGGAATGGCAGGACGGGCTTGTTCCAAAATCTGTTCACCCTGCCGAGGCTGTGGCGAGAAAGGATCTTGAGGCACTAAAGACAGAGCTTGCCGAAGAGAGCAGGGCCAGACTGAAGGAACAGCAGGAGAAGGACGCCCTCGACGCGGAACTTCAGAAGCTTAAGGCCCAGCTTGCTGAAGCAAGGGCAAAGGCTGAGGCTGTTCCTGACACCCACGACTATTCAGAGGCAGATACAAGGCATTATCTCATAGACGTTGACCTTAGAAGGGCTGGCTGGTCTCTGGAAGATGAGAGGGACAGGGAATACGAAGTAAGGGGCATGCCCAATGAAAAGGGTATTGGCTATGCTGACTATGTTCTCTGGGGGGATGATGGCAGGCCTCTTGCAGTGCTTGAGGCCAAGAAAACGACTGCTGACCCTGCGGTTGGCAAGCAGCAGGCCAAACTTTACGCAGACTGCCTTGAGAATATGCACGGCCAGAGGCCTATTATTTTTATGACAAACGGGTATGAGACCTGGCTCTGGGACGATGTTTTCTATCCGCAGAGAAGGGTTAGTGGCTTTTATAAAAAGGACGAGCTTCACCGCCTTATAATCAGGCGTTCACAAAGATCAAAACTGGACGTTGCCCAGATAAAGGATGCAATCTCAGGGCGCTATTACCAGAAACGCGCCATTGGCAGCATATTTTCCCATTTTGCTTCTGGAAGGCGAAAGGCTCTTCTTGTGATGGCTACGGGAACAGGCAAGACCAGAACCGCTATTTCGCTCGTGGATGTTCTTCAAAGGTCTGGCTGGGTGAAAAGGGCGCTTTTTCTGGCTGACAGAGTATCCCTTGTCAAGCAGGCTGCCAGCGCTTTCAAGGCCCATCTTCCTGAATCAAGCCCTGTGAATCTTGTGACTGAAAAAGATGCTGACGCAAGGGTCTATGTATGCACATATCCCACTATGCTCAATCTGATAGACCAGACAGACGGGGGCGAGGCCCGTTTCGGTTCCGGCTATTTCGACCTTGTGATAATAGACGAGGCCCACAGATCCGTTTATCAGAAATACGGGGCCATTTTCAGGTATTTCGATTCCCTTCTTGTAGGGCTTACAGCAACACCGAGCGAGGAAGTTGACAGGAATACATACGATCTTTTCGAGCTTGAGCCTGGAGTGCCGACCGACGCATACGAACTTGAAAAGGCTATTTTGGACGGCTTTCTTGTTCCTCCGAAGGTTCAGCAGGTGGATCTTAAGTTCCCGCGAGAGGGCATAGACTACGAATCTTTGAGCGACGAGGAAAAAGAGCAGTGGGAAAGCCTGGACTGGGGCGATGATGCGGATGAGAACGGCCTGCCGTCCCAGGTAAATGCATCTGCCATAAACAACTGGCTGTTCAACAAGAATACTGTGGACATGGTTCTTCGGCATCTGATGGAAAACGGGCATAAGGTGGAAGGCGGAGACAGGCTCGGAAAGACCATTATCTTTGCAAGAAACCATGAACACGCCAAATTTCTGGAAGAGCGGTTCAATCACCATTATCCTCATTACGCAGGGCATTTTGCAAGGATCATAGACAATTACGCCAAATATCCCCAGAGCCTGATCGATGATTTTTCCATAAAAGACAAGGCTCCGCACATAGCCATTTCAGTTGATATGATGGATACGGGCATAGACGTGCCCGAAGTTGCCAATCTGGTCTTTTTCAAGCCGGTTTTTTCAAAGATTAAATTCTGGCAGATGATCGGGCGCGGTACACGTCTGTGTCCTGATCTTTTCGGGCCTGGACAGGACAAGGAAGATTTCCGCATATTTGATTTTTGCTTCAACTTCGACTTTTTCAGGGAAAATCCCAAAGGCATAGAGGCCGGAGGCGGAGTCTCGCTTGGAACAAGGCTTTTCAGATCGAGGGTTAAGCTGCTTGGCTATCTTCAGGCTGCACCTGATATTTCCAAAGACTCGGGATTGCGGGACGCTTTGACCACAGAGCTTTTTAGGGAAGTCAGCGCAATGAATCCAGAAAATTTCATTGTGAGAATGCATCTTGAGACTGTGGAGCGTTTTAAGAAGCGTGAGGCATGGGAGAGTCTGGGCGAGGACGACAGGGCGATTCTTCAGAGGGAGGTCGCTGGTCTTCCGAGTGAAATAGAGACGGACGACATCGAGGCCCGCCAGTTTGACAATACTGCCCTTCGCATGCAGCTGGCGCTTGTGGAAAATGAGTCTGCACTGCTTGAAAGGCTGAGGCAGCAGGTGGTGGATATTGCCATGCTTCTGGGTGAGAAGGCGGCAATTCCTTCTGTAAGGGATCAGCTTGCTTATCTTTCAGCAATGGAGGAGACAGGATTCTGGGAAGGGATCAATCTTGACGGGCTTGAAGAAATGAGGCTTAGATTGCGCGGCCTTGTTGCTTTTCTGGACAGGACGAAACGAAAAATCGTTTACACTGACTTCAAGGATGAGGTTCTGGGAGTGCGCGAGGAAAGCGGCATATATATGCCTAAGATGACAGGAACCCAGTATGAGAAAAAGGTGAAGGACTATCTGAAAAGCCATCTGGATCACATCGTCATTCACCGTCTGAGGAGCAACCAGCCTCTTACGGAAATCGACCTAAAGGGACTTGGGCAGACCCTTGCGGAGATAGGAGAAGATGAAGGCGAGACCCTTCTTGGAAGTCTGATTGAAAGGAGTGGCTCCCCATCTGTGCCCTGGTTTGTGAGAAGTCTTGTGGGTATGGATCGCAGCGCGGCATATGAAGCTTTTTCCAGATTTCTAAATGACCGCAGTCTTACGCCCCAGCAGATCCGTTTCGTTGAGCTGATAATAGATCAACTCACCTCAAGGGGTGTAATGGAGGCATCTGCGCTTTACGAGGCTCCTTTCACAAGTCTGCACGCTGGTGGGCCTGATGCTCTTTTTGTCGGCAGGGAAAATGTCATAGAAGGCATATTTGATACGCTTGAGACCGTTCATTCATGGCTTGGAAAAGAGGCAGGGTGAATTTTTGATGCCTTTATGCTTGGGAAAGTCGTAAAAAGTACGATTCCCGTCATTCCGGCGCAGGCTGAATCCAGAACTACCTGAAAATACTGGATGCCGGATTAAGTCAGGTATGATTCAAGCCCGGCATGACGCCGAAGTCATTTTTTTGTGGTTATGCTCAACTCCCAGTGATATTTTAAAAGTCATGGCCCGATCATTTTTTAAACTCTTAAAATATCAATGTTTTTGCCAAATAACAAAACCATGAAGTTTTTGCGGAGCTTTTTCCAAAAAGCGACACGATCGGCACACGAATCTGGTGCGCAAGCCTTAGAGCTTGAGCACCCTACGAATTGGTTTTTAAACGCAAATTAACCATACAAGGCACCCTGTTTAACGTCGGATTACGAGCAAAGGACGCTCTAATCCGACCTACGAATTGGCCTTTTTTGACGGCAATTTAAACATACAAGGCAATGCTTGACTGAAAATCAGGCAGAGCTACATTTTTTTTGCTTTTTGCGAGTCCATCAATCCTATTTTGAAGAATCGGTAATCCGGGGGAGAAGATATGTCTATTAGAGGTTTGGGAAAGGTTCTGCTATTTATTGGCTTGGTGCTTTTTGTGTCAGGTTGTGATGATGATTCCTCATCTGTTGCCAATTCCCAGGATGATTTAGGTGCTTCCAGCTTTTCTGGTATTTATCTGCGCCGAACTCCTTCTGATAACGGGCAGTATAATGCTTCCCTGGCGACTTCGGCACAGTCCCCTGATATTATCCTGAGTGGAAATCATCCGGTTTCAGATCCTTCGGGCGAGTTCGGTACAAATTCTTCCTACGAAAGCGGTTCCCCGGGAGCATCCCTTATAAATGGACAGATTAATTATATCTACGTCCGCGCTAAAAATTTAAGCTCTTTTCCTGTCAGGGCAAATGTTTATCTTTACTACGCTCCGGCAGGGCTTGTTCTTACCCCTGACCAATGGAAAAACAACCTTATTACAACCGTAAGTGGCAGCGACCATATATCTCTGAGCGCGTCCTCTCAAGGTGGAATAGCGGTTACAGACGAACCTTTTTATTTCATTCCGCCGGAATCATCAGGGCATCTAAGTCTCGTCGCTTTCCTTGTGGATCCAGAACATCCGGGTTCTATTATTGATCCTTTAACCTCTGATGAATACATCAGCTTTGCCGCACAATCAAAAATTGCATTTCGCACCATGGTGAATGCAGCGACTACGGCGCCCGTTGTCATGGAAACATTTAATTTTTCGAATCCTGATCAGAAAGACTCTCGGTTTCTTTTCAAAATTACGAGTTCGGGCCTGCCGTCAGGATCTTATGTTTCTTTAAGCGGAGGTTCTGATGGAGCAGCAGTAGCTATTCCGAAGACTCACGTCACTGGCAGCGAGTTTTCGACCAGTACAGAGGTTACTCTTCCTGCTGGATTTAAATCGGCCTTGTCGGTTTCCATATACGCAGGTGCTTCAGGATTTCCCAAGGGTGCCAGTGTGGTGGCTTCCCAGCATGTAGTTTCAGGGAGAAGTACCCGGCTTCTTGGAGATGCCACTATTGTCTTCAATTAAAGTATAGTCGCCGTAAAGGCTAAAATGTAATCTGATTACCACTCTGCTTCAGCCATAGAAAGCATGGTTGATGGCATGGGTGGAGTCCTAAGAGCAACATAAATCAGTCTGTGAATCATGGACGGCAGATCATATCGGCGATTGAATCTGTACTGAAATTCTGCCAGGTACCGCGGAACATGCTTGCGATTAATTGCATGATAAGTACCTTTGAGCGCATTTTTTAAGTTACCAAGTAT
>NZ_AUEY01000020.1 GCF_000426225.1 Desulforegula conservatrix Mb1Pa | reverse complement strand
TAAACTGATTTTTTACAAGATGGCTCATGCCGTCAGGGACAGCATCTGTCAATCTGCCCGGCCCGTCAAGGCCAAGCCTCGCAAGCTCGGTGCTTCGCAGCCTTGACAGACCATTCAGATTGACAGGTTTGGCTGCCAGACGGATAAGCCTTAAAATATCTTTCATTGAAAGATATTTATCAAAATCTGTTCCAGACTATAGGCAGGGGCGCAACAAACGAAGGAGAATCCTCGACCCGACCTTGGGATAAGGCTTGCCGAACTCCCGTTCGTAGAATGAGGCAACTCCGCGATGAAGTCTTGTCATGCGGTATCCACAATCGTCGCTTAACCTGTTTCGCCTCTGCCTATGCTCTGGGCATAATGTCCATTGCCGCCACTAAAAAAGTGGATGGGAGATTATTATTCTCTTGACTGGTGACAACCATATCAGGTCGGATTAGGACGCCCTTTGTCCGTAATCCGACGTTAAGCCGAGTGCCTCCGGCGGGTCGCTTTTTGTAAAAAGCTCCGCAAAAACTTTATGGTTTTGTTAGTAGGCAAAAAACTGATAATTTTAGAGTTTTAAAAATGTTAAGCCCATGAACTTTCAAATGTTACTGAGAATTGAGCATAAGCACATTATTCTTTTAAAGTCCGCTCTTGATTTTTATCCAGAGCATTTTTACGGTACTACCGGGCTGACTTTTCCACCACTGGGGAGTGTCTGTCTTTAAATGGATAAGATCCCCTTTTCCTGCGCCAAACACTCCGGCGTCGGTTTTAAGAAGAACATCTCCATCAAGCACATAGCCCATCTCTTCTCCCTTGTGATAGAAAAAATGGCCTGTTATCTCTGTGTTTTCAGGGATTTCCACAATGTAAGGAATGGCGCTGGAGGTTATGGCGTCAGGAGCAAGAAGGCTGATCATTATCTGATCCTTTGCAGTATTTTCCGCGTTTACATTGATGCGAGAATCAGATGAATACACGACCTTATCCTGACCTGGGAGCTGGCCCTGAAAAAAAGATGCCACGTCAACGGAAAGGGTTTCTGCCATTTTCAGAAGCGCGGGCAAAGAAGGCAGAATCTGGCCGCCCTCGACCTGGGAAATTGTGCTCGGAGTGACACCAACAAGCCTTGCAAGCTCTGTCTGGGAAAAACCTCGGCTCGTTCTGTATTCCTTGAGCTGGGCTCCTATATCATTATATACAGAAGGCTGGCGCTTGCCTTCCATTATGACATCAAGGCCCCTGACCGCATAATTATAAGGCCTGTTCAGGGTTTCTATATCCCTGCCTTCCGCTTTCAGAATGCTCAGAAATGTTTTACCCCTTTTAAGGGTTAGCTCCATTGCAACCTGGGCAATCTGGTTTATTCCTGCCCTGAGTCTCTGGGAATGAGCCTTTTTCTCTATTATCCAGAACGCAATTGTATTCAGCTCATAAAGGCGCGGACATGAGTGGGTGTAAAATTTCAGAACCTGTTCCTCTCCGCCCCATAAATCCTGCATTCCTGTGATGCTCTCAATTATAAAACGGACATCGCTTCCACCAAATTCCGAATATGCGGACTCAAGGCTTTCTGCAAGAACCTCGGGTTTTTCAGGATGCTCCACCCTGACCACCTTGCATGGAAGGCGGTCAGCCTTTGCTTCATAGAACCTCCGAAAAATGTCTGCGCCTTCTCCCTTCCCATCCGTAAAACAATCCAGAATTGTAAGATTTGAATTTTTTGCAAGGGATCCAAGTTTGTCCAGAAGGTTTTTCGGAGATCTGTCAAAACTGACATAAACCAGAGGCTTGTTCTCCTTCTGGGATATCTTCATGAAATTAAGGCAGAAAACTGTGGCAAGAGAACCGGCATCATCATACCATACGACATTGTCTCCAATGTATATGTTTCCAAGAAGCGAATCAAGACGCTCAACGCCTGAATTTACAGGTATTTTTTCAATAATCATTACAGCTCCGGATATTGAAGATTCATGAACACCCATATTTTATACGGGCTACGTAAAAAATCAAAAAAAGATATTTGTAAGGCCCTCAATCATTGATGGTTTCGCAAAAAGTCAAAAAAAGGCGTCGGCGTCATGCCGGACTTGATCCGGCATCCATTAATTTCTATCATTTCTGGATTCCGGTCTACGCCGAAATGACGGAAATCAGACTTTTTGCGACCTTGCCAATCATTCATTATCCATAAAAAAGGGCGTCATCAGTCAAGAATCTTTTCTTGAAAAAACATTATTGCATTGTAAAAAAATCAATAATATATCAGTGTTACCCCATTGACAAGGGAGGTCTTGGTCTGAAAACAAATTCACCAGCCCCTGGCATAATTAGAGTAGACCGATATTGTCCATGAGATTTATTAAGTAAATTCATCTAACTCCACAAACATTACATTATTGTAATTAAAATTACATTTTTGAAATTTTATGACAACCAAAGAAACATGCCATAATCCGGAAATACTTTAAATATCAATATATTTTTTACCTGCTTAATCCAAGAAACACAATAAAAAGATATGGCATTATCTTTGCATTATACAGAAAACCGTAAATTAATAATTCGGTGACCTGAAATGTCCGGATCAAACCGGAAACGAGCTATACCTAAGGAGAAAATAAAAAATGTGTCGATTGTTTGCTGTAACCAGTAAAACCCCTCTTTCTCCAATGCTGGCGCTCGAGGCCCTGGATGTCATGCGTGAAGGACACGATGGCTCCGGCGTTGGTCTTTTTCTGAAAGACCTGGGCGGCCCTTTCGAGGATTTCAAGGGCGCGCCGATCATGTCCGGCATATTCAGCGAAGGCGGTCTTAAAAAGCTGGATGCCCTCATGATGGACAAAGGCTTCATGACCAAGCACAAAGTAACCTTCAAGCTGGATAAAAATCCGCCGGAAGGAACGCCGAAGAGGGACATATACCTGATAAGGGCTTATGAATATCCTGAGTCATGGGACGGCCTGAGCGATGAAGAGCGCGGAAAGCGCCTGAGGGATATAAGACTTGAAATAAGAAAAATGGGCGAGGAAAAGGGCGACATGATCGTCTTTTCTTTCTGGCCAGATGTTGCAATGATCAAGGAAATCGGTGATCCTCTAACAGTCGGCAGATACCTCAAGCTCGCAAGAGAGGAACTGAGCGCAAGAATAATCATGGCGCAGGGAAGGCAGAACACCAACTATGCCATCAATCTGTATGCATGCCATCCGTTCTTCCTTGAAGGCTTTGCCACCATGACAAACGGAGAGAACACGGCTTTTGTTCCGATAATGGAATACTTAAAGACCAGAGGCAATCCTGGCTATATGGGATTTCAGTCCGACTCCGAAGTCTTTGTGCAGATCCTTCATTATATGTACAAGAAATTAGGTCTTGGCATCGAGGCATACAAACACATAATCACTCCATTAGAGGGTGATGTGCTTGAAAATCATCCCGACAAGACGCTGCTCAAAAATCTTAAGCAGACCTGCCGCAGACTGATAATAGACGGCCCCAACTGTGTCATAGGCTGTCTGCCCAACAATTCGATGTTCATGGTCCAGGACAGAAAAAAACTGAGACCGGGAGTCGTGGGCGGAAAGCCCGGAATTTACGCTTTCTCATCGGAAATATGCGGATTGGACGCAGTTGTTCCTGACAGAGACAAAACCAAGGATTTTCAGCCAATGCATCTGGATACAGTAATTATTGATCCGGATCGCCAGGAGGTCAAAGTATGGCGGCAAACAGAGAAATTACCCCTTCAACCCTAAGCGTCAAGGATCTTTACTGGCAGATTGACTGGAGCAAGGAAAAATGCACCCTCTGCGGAAGATGCACCTCTGTCTGCCCTGTAAACGCCATTGAACTCGGGGTTTTCAGAAAAAGAGACATCAAGGTCGGCCTTTCAAAAGGATTCGTACCTTCTAACAATTATGAAACTTTCTACGGCATTCGCCAGAGAACAGCTCCTGCATATGCATGCATAGGCTGCGGAATGTGCAATATGGTATGTCCCAATAATGCCATAATCAGCATGAGAAATGACGAAGGCGACAAGCAGCGTTTCCACATAGACCAGGGAGGCCAGCCTCCAAGACGAGGCGGACGCAGAAACGATTCCGGAAGCCTTCTTGACCAGATCAAATTTGTAAGAATATCCATGCTTACAGACCCGGCTCTTGATGCAGGACGTCACGAGTTCCAGGTTAATACGCTTCTTGGCCGTGTTCTTCCTCCTGAGGAAAACATGAAAATGCTCAGGGAAGAAGGCTGGACACCACCGGTGCGTGAAATCTATCCGCTTGTGATAGGCGGAATGTCCTTCGGAGCCCTTTCACCGCCAATGTGGGAAGGTCTTCAGATGGGTGTTGCGTATCTCAACGAACAGCTTGGAATGCCTGTGCGTATGTGTACTGGTGAAGGAGGATGTCCTCCAAGACTTCTCAGAAGCAGATTCATCAAATATGTAATTCTTCAGATTGCCAGCGGTTATTTCGGATGGGATGAAATCATCCACGCCATTCCTGAAATGAAGGAAGATCCGTGTGCCATCGAGATCAAATACGGTCAGGGCGCAAAACCAGGTGACGGCGGCCTTCTCATGTGGAACAAGGTCACCAAGTTGATATCTGCAATACGCGGGGTTCCGAGGGGCGTTAACCTTCCTAGCCCGCCGACACATCAGACCCAGTACTCAATTGAAGAGTCCGTGGCAAAAATGATTCAGTCCATGTCCATGGCCTGGGGATTCAGGGTTCCGGTTTATCCCAAGATTTCTGCATCTTCGACATCTCTGGCAGTTCTTAACAATCTGACCAGAAACAGATATGCGGCGGGTCTTGCAATAGACGGAGAAGACGGCGGAACAGGAGCTGCCTACAATGTTTCCATGGATCATATGGGGCATCCGATAGCTAGCAACATCCGTGACTGCTACAACAACCTTCTGACCATAGGCAAGGAAAATGAAATCCCTCTCTTTGCGGGAGGCGGAATAGGCAAAAACGGCAATCTTGCGGCAAATGCGGCTGCTCTTATAATGCTTGGAGCAAGCGGAGTCCAGACAGGTAAATATGTGATGCAGGCAGCTGCAGGATGTGTGGGGTCCGAAACCCAGCGCTGCAACATCTGTAACATAGGCCAGTGTCCAAAGGGCATAACATCCCAGGATCCGAGGATTTTCCGCAGACTGGACGCAGAAAAAGTTGCCGAGCGCCTTGTTGACATGTATCTGAGATTCGATACTGAACTGAAGAAAATCATGGCTCCGCTGGGCAGATCGACATCACTGCCGATAGGCATGTCAGACGCCCTTGCAATCAGCGACTTCAACGCGGCGGAACGTCTCAAGATAAGATATGTGGTGTAGGCCAGTTGTGAAAAATCGGATAGGACGTCCTTTGTCCGTAATCCGACAATCCCTGATTTTTGAATTTGAATTTTTGATTTAGGAGAACAGGCCAAATAATTCAAAAATCACCGATCAAAAATCAAAAATATACAGAGCCGAAACTGCCCAAATAAAGGGCATAACCGTTTTTCGGAGAAAAGTCATGAGCAAGACACCAGCTTATACAATTTCAGGCAAGGAAAATGGAATCAGGATTGACTCCAGACTGCTTGAAGAAAGAATACAAAAAGCCATTGAAGATGGCCACAGAAACATAGTGGTCGACGCCTTCGGCCAGCACGGAATCGGAGGCAGACTCTGGAAGGCCGGAGCAGAAAAGGTCTATATAAAGGTTGTCGGACCTCCGGGTCAGAGACTCGGGTCATTTGCGTATCCGAACACCACCATAGAAATAATGGGCCCTGTCTCGGAAGATCTGGGCTGGCTCAATGCAGGAGCTGAAATAATTGTCCACGGCAACGCTGGCAACGGAGCCGCCAACGCAATGGCCCAGGGAAAGCTTTATATAGCGGGCAATACCGGCTCCAGAGCCATGACCATGACCAAAAAGAATCCGCGATTCGAGCCTCCTGAAGTATGGGTACTCGGCAGCGTTGGAGACTATTTCGGCGAGTTCATGGCAGGCGGCATAGCCGTAATCTGCGGCTGGAAATCACAGTCTCCGCAAAATGTTCTCGGATACCGTCCGCTGGTTGGAATGGTGAGCGGAACAGTATATGTCAGAGGGCCTTTCGACGGATACAGCAAGGCAGACGCCAAGGAAGTTGAAATAACAGACGAAGACTGGAACTGGCTGACATCAAATTTAAAAGCCTATCTTGAAAAAATAAGCAGACAAGAACTTCTTGATCCAATGTCAGTAAGATCAGACTGGCGTAAGATAACTGCCAAAGGGCCGCAGGAAAAAGGCGGTTCAAACAGAATGTCCATGTCAGACTTTCATAAGAACGTATGGAATGCCGAACTTGGGAAAGGCGGCCTCATAGGCGATCTTTCGGACATGGACATGAGTCCAATCCCACTGATTACAACAGGAGATCTAAGAAGATACGTGCCTGTGTGGGAAAACGACAAATACATGGCTCCATGCCAGGCAACCTGCCCGTCAGGTATTCCTGTCCAGGAACGCTGGAGACTTGTTCGTGAAGGAAGAATCGACGAGGCCGTTGACATGGCCCTTGCGTATTCTCCATTCCCTGCCACTGTCTGCGGATATCTCTGCCCGAATCCGTGCATGGGAGCATGTACCAAGGCAGACGCAGGAATGGCTCCGGTTGACATTACGCTTCTTGGAAAAGCAAGCATAAAGGCAAAAACTCCAAAACTGCCAGAGCTTTCGGGTAAAAAAGTCGCCATCATAGGCGGTGGCCCTGCCGGTATTTCAGCGGCATGGCAACTCAGACAGGCTGGTCACGAAGTGTTTATTTTCGACAATGCTGAAGAAATAGGCGGAAAAATAACTTCTGTCATTCCTAACACAAGAATTCCAAAGGAAGTAATCTCCAAGGAACTTGAAAGGGTGAGGGACGTCGTCGGCCATGTCCAGACATCGGAAATAACAAAAGCTGAATTTGAAAAGATCGCGGCTGAATACGATTTTGTAATAATTGCAACAGGCGCCCAGAAACCAAGGACCCTTCCTGTTCCGGGCAAGGAAAGGCTCGTCACATCCCTTGATTTTCTTTTGAAATCCAAGGCAAACGCGATCAAGCCAGGAAAAAACGTTGTTGTAATAGGAGCAGGAAACGTAGGTTGCGATGTCGCAACCGAGGCAAAACGCCTTGGCGCAGAGACAGTCACCCTCATCGACGTTCAGAAGCCAGCTGCTTTCGGCAAGGAAAAGGAAGAAGCTGAACATGTGGGCGCAATTTTCAGGTATCCTTGCTTTACAAGCGAGATCACTTCTGAAGGCGTGAAGCTCACGACAGGCGAAATAATTCCGGCTGACACAGTTGTTGTTTCAATTGGCGATGCTGCTGATCTTGACTTCCTACCCGAAAGAATAAGGGTCGAAAAAGGTCTCATCACAGTAAATGATGTGTTTCAGACCACAGATTCCAAAATTTTTGCCATAGGCGACATCGTAAAAGCCGGTCTCATCACAGATGCCATAGGAGCCGGACGCATATCAGCCAATGCAATATCTGACATAATCGGAGGCAAACGGCCCCAGTCAGACACAAGGCTGATGATAGACAAAAACAGAATCAAACTTGAATACTATGATCCAAGGATTCTCGAGTACGGTGACAACGAGCAGTGCGGAGCAGAATGCGCATCCTGCGGAAAATGCAGGGACTGCGGAATCTGTGTCGCGGTCTGCCCTGAGGCCGCAATCTCAAGAAAACAGATCGGATTCAGCGACTTTGAGTACAGGGTCAATGCCGACAAATGTATTGCCTGCGGATTCTGCGCCGGAGCCTGTCCATGCGGGATATGGAATCTTACGGTGAATTCGCCTCTGGAATAATGAATCTTCCATAGCGTTTTAAAAAATATGCTTTAGAAAAAGAGGGGGCTTTTTAAGCCCTCTCTTGCTTTACGGCCTAAACCTAAAGGCCACCTCTAAAAAATTAATTTTTCATTTAGAAGAAATTGTTCAAGGAAAACAATATAAATCAATACTTCAAAGCCGTTGAAAATTTCTGACGGATTTGCTTGCATATTACAGAATGAAATGGCAATAAGAATTCTCAGCAGGCAAAAAACCTGAAAGTTTATAAAATACAAACATGCCGGGAACACTCACCACTCGGAAAGGTGACGTGCGTCCGGCCTGAACCTTTTTAGGAAGGCAAAAAATGAAAGCATTACTTGCCCTGGAAGACGGCAGAATTTTTCCATGCCGATCATTCACCGGGCCCGGCGAGACTTCGGGCGAAGCTGTTTTCAACACCAGTATGACTGGCTATCAGGAAGTCCTGACAGATCCTTCATACAAAGGCCAGATGGTTACCATGACATATCCTTTGATTGGTAATTACGGCATAAATCCTGAAGATATCGAATCGGCCTCCATCCATGTTGCTGCCTTTATTGTGCGCGAATATCAGGATTTTCCAAGCAATTACAGATCAACTTCGACCCTTGCTGATTATCTTAAGTCATACGGTGTAATGGGAATAGACGAGCTTGATACAAGGGCTCTGACCAAACACCTCAGAACAAACGGAGCGCTCAGGGGCGTAATTTCATCAATTGATCTTGATCCAGAGTCCCTTGTAAAAAAAGCTCGGTCCATTCCCAAAATGGCAGGTCAGGATCTTGTGAAAGATGTGACCACAGCAAAGCCATATTTCTGGATAGGCGGAGCTTCCAAAACCATAGAAGCAGACATTGAAAAAGCTGGGCCTGAAATCTGGCCTGAAAACAAAAAGCTTACTCTTGTGGCATTTGACTTTGGAATAAAATTCAATATTCTTCGTTCGCTTGAACGGGCCGGATTCACAGTCCTTGTTGTGCCTGCATTCACGTCTGCGGAAGCCGTAAAAAGAATAGAACCCCAGGCTATATTCCTGTCAAACGGCCCCGGAGACCCTGAGCCTCTGAATTATGCCATTAATACCATCCGCGACCTCATCGGATTCAGACCAATATTCGGAATCTGCCTCGGCAACCAGCTCCTCGGACTTGCCATGGGCGGAAAGACATTCAAACTCAAGTTCGGTCACAGAGGCGGAAACCAGCCTGTTCAGAACAGAAAATCAGGCAGGATTGAAATTACATCCCAGAATCACGGTTTTGCCGTTGATCTGAACAGCCTTGATGTGAATGACCTCGAAATAACGCATATGAATCTGAACGACAATACGCTTGAGGGTTTCAGGCACAAAAAATTGCCTATATTCACGGTTCAGCACCATCCGGAGGCTTCACCAGGGCCTCATGATTCGGGATATCTGTTTGAAGAATTTGCAGAAGCGGTAAAAGCGTTTGAAGCTGATCCCAAAACTGCATGCTAAAGCCTGATTTTGATTTCGCCAGATTTGAATTGGTCACAGACTTGAGCTTTTATAAAAACCTCAATACATAAGTCCGGAAAAATGCCGAAAAGAACAGACATAAAAAGAATAATGATCATAGGCGCGGGCCCGATAATAATCGGACAAGCCTGCGAATTCGACTATTCAGGAACCCAGGCATGCAAAGCCCTCAAGGAGGAAGGCTACGAGGTAATACTCGTAAACAGCAATCCAGCCACAATCATGACAGACCCGGAGACCGCTGACAGAACTTACATAGAGCCTGTCACTCCCGAAATAGTGGCAAAAATAATCGAAAGGGAAAGACCTGATGCCCTTCTCCCGACCCTCGGTGGCCAGACAGGCCTCAATACTGCCGTAAAAGTCGCGGAAATGGGTGTTCTTGAAAAGTACAATGTGGAACTGATCGGTGCATCCCTTGACGCCATCAAAAAAGCTGAAGACAGGGAACTTTTCCGCGATGCCATGACCAAAATCGGCCTCAAGATTCCTGAAAGCGGTTTTGCAAAAAACATGACCCAGGCTAGGGAAGTTGCAGACGCAATCGGTTTTCCCGTGATCATACGCCCCAGCTTCACGCTTGGAGGAACAGGCGGCGGAGTCGCATACAACCCTGAAGAGCTTGAGCTGATTGCAAAGGCAGGGCTTGACGCGAGTCTCATTTCCCAGGTCATGATAGAAAAGTCCATTCTCGGCTGGAAAGAATATGAGCTTGAGGTTGTAAGAGACAAAAAAGACAACGTAATCATAATCTGTTCCATTGAAAACCTTGATCCCATGGGTGTCCACACAGGAGACAGCATAACAGTGGCTCCTGCCCAGACCCTGACAGACAAGGAATTCCAGGTCATGCGCGATGCTGCCATCGCAATTCTTAGGGAAATCGGAGTCGATACAGGCGGATCAAATGTCCAGTTTGCCGTTAATCCCGAAGATGGTGAAATGGTCATCATCGAAATGAACCCAAGGGTTTCAAGAAGTTCAGCCCTTGCTTCAAAGGCGACAGGATACCCGATAGCTAAAATAGCCGCAAAACTTGCCGTGGGCTATACCCTCGACGAGCTGCCCAATGACATAACCGGCGGCCAGACCATGGCATCATTTGAGCCGACCATAGACTACTGTGTTGTAAAAGTTCCAAGATGGACATTTGAAAAATTCCCTGAAACCCAGGATTATCTTACAACGGCCATGAAATCGGTCGGCGAGGCCATGTCCATAGGAAGAACCTTCAAAGAAGCTTTCCAGAAGGCGTTCAGGTCGCTTGAGACGGGCCGCGCAGGAATGGGTGCCGACGGCAAGGATGTCATAGACACCACCGGAAAACAGCCCACTAAGCAGGAAATTCTTCATCACCTTGTGACTCCTAACTCAAAAAGAATATTCTATCTACGTTATGCGCTCAAGTCCGGAATGTCCGAGAATGAAGTACATGAGCTGACAAAAATAGATCCTTGGTTCATTAATCAGATAAATCAGATTGTTTCCTTTGAGTCCGAGATTGAAAAATTCGAAGGCAAACTGCTTCCCGAAGATGTTCTTTATAAAGCAAAGCGTCTTGGTTTTTCAGACAGACAGATCGCCTATCTGACAAAAGCCACTGACAGAGAAGTTGAAAAATACCGCAAGTCTCTCGGTATGAAGCCGGTTTATAAACTTGTTGATACCTGCGCCGCAGAATTTTATGCAGCCACTCCATATTATTATTCGACCTATGAAACAGAAGACGAATCCAGGGTATCTGACAGAAAAAAGGTTATGATTCTTGGCGGCGGTCCGAACAGAATAGGCCAGGGAATTGAATTCGACTACTGCTGTGTTCATGCTTCAATGGCGCTTAGAGAAGAAGGCGTTGAAAGCATCATGGTCAACTCTAATCCCGAGACTGTAAGTACGGACTATGACACCTCGGACAAGCTTTATTTTGAGCCTCTGACCAGGGAAGACGTTCTTCATATAATTGAAAACGAAGAACCAGACGGTCTCATAATCCAATTCGGAGGCCAGACGCCTCTAAATCTTGCTGGACAGCTGGCTGAATCTGGAGTGCCGATTCTTGGAACATCAGCCGAAAGCATTGCAATGGCAGAAGACAGAAAGCTCTTCCAGGTAATGCTTAACAAGCTGGGACTTGTCCAGCCGCCCAACGGCACTGCGATGAATATAGCTGAAGCTGAAAAGGTTGCCGAGGAGATAGGTTACCCTGTGATTGTCCGCCCGTCATTCGTGCTTGGCGGAAGAGCAATGAAGATTGTTTATAATCCTGAAGAGCTGAGAAATTTCACAAAAATAGCGATTGATGTATCTCCTGATCATCCTGTCCTCATAGACAAATTCCTTGAAGACGCCACAGAATTCGATGTTGACGGAATATCAGACGGCAAACGAACAATTATCGCCGGAATGATGGAGCACATCGAAGAAGCGGGAATCCATTCAGGAGATTCGGCCTGCGTTCTTCCTCCGCATACGGCAGACAATTCAATGCTCGAAGAGATGAGGGTGGCTACAAGGGCAATGGCAAAGGAACTTAATGTTGTCGGCCTAATGAACGTCCAGTATGCTGTGAAAGACAACAAATTATATGTAATCGAAGTAAATCCGAGGGCCTCGAGAACAATTCCTTTTGTTAGCAAGGCTACTGGAATTCCTTTTGCAAAAATAGCCACAAAAATCATGCTTGGAAAAACCCTCGATGATTTTGGGCTTCACGCTGATCCGGTGCCGCCCCACACTTCTGTCAAGGAAGTTGTTCTTCCGTTTGACAGATTCCCGGACGTTGATACCCTTCTCGGCCCTGAGATGAAATCCACAGGCGAGGTAATGGGCGTTGACGATGATTTCGCCATGGCTTTTGCCAAGGCCCAGTCAGCATCGGGTAACCATCTGCCTGTAACCGGAACGCTTTTCATAAGTGTCAAGGACTCAGACAAACCTGCCGCTGAAAAAATCGCGAAACAGTTTATAGACGCTGGATTCAAAATAGTGGCAACCAGGGGCACATCAGCTTTTCTTAAAGAAAAAGGCATAGAGAATAAGATGATCAACAAGGTTTCTGTTGGACGTCCCCATGTTGTCGACGCCATCATGAACAGTGAAATTGATCTTATAATAAACACGCCATCAGGAAGCGACGAAAAACAGGACGGATTCCAGATAAGAAGGGCCGCCCTTAAATTCAACATTCCTTACACCACAACAATGTCAAGCGCCCAGGCCATATGTGATGCTGTCATCACATTAAAGGCCAGAGATATGGCAGTAAAAACGCTGCAGGAGTATCATGTATAATATTTTTGAGTCTGAAAAACCAAGAGAAGCATGTGGCGTATTCGGGATCCACGGACATCCGGATGCGGCAACCCTGACATATTTCGGTCTTTACGCTCTCCAGCACAGAGGCCAGGAAAGCGCGGGGATTGTGGTGGCAAACGATGGAAATCTTGATGGTCACAAAGGCATGGGTCTGGTAAATGAGGTTTTCCGAGGGGAAGAACTTAAAAATCTGAAAGGCAACTGCGCCGTCGGCCATGTCAGATATTCCACAACAGGAAGCTCCAATATTGCAAATGCCCAGCCATTTGTGGCGCGACACAAAAAAAGAAGCTATGCCCTGGCTCACAACGGCAATATTGTCAATGCTTATGAAATCAAATCTGAACTCGAAAATGAAGGCTCAATTTTCCAGACTACAATGGACACAGAAGTTGCGATTCATCTTTTCATAAAAAATCTGAAGTTCGGTTTTGATGAAGCTCTTCAAAAAGCAACGCAAAGATTAAAAGGCGCTTATTCCTTTATTGCCCTGACAAGCGAAGGGGATCTTATAGGAATCAAGGATTCCAACGGATTCAGACCTCTTTGTCTTGGAATGCTCAACGGCTCGTATGTCCTTGCATCCGAGACATGCGCCCTTGATCTTATCCAGGCCGAATTCATCAGAGAGCTTGAACCAGGCGAGATAGTCATAATAAACAATGAAGGCATACGAAGCATTATGCCTGAAAAGATAGAAAAAAAATCTGTCTGTATTTTCGAATATATTTATTTTGCCCGCCCAGACAGCACAATTTTCGGCAAAAACGTATATCTTACAAGAAAGGATCATGGAAGAAGACTGGCACGTGAAAGCCATGTTCCGGCAGATCTTGTAATGCCTTTCCCTGATTCAGGAAGCTATGCTGCAATCGGATACGCCGAAGAATCCGGAATTCCTTTTGAAATGGGAATGATAAGAAATCATTATGTGGGAAGAACATTCATACAACCAACCCAGGGAATGCGCGACTTTGGCGTGAGGGTGAAGCTGAACCCAGTGAAAGAGCTTCTTAAAGGCAAAGATATTATAATAGTTGAAGACTCCATAATAAGAGGAACCACCGCCAAGACGAGAATAAAGGCGCTTCGTGAGCTTGGTGTCAATAAGGTTCACATGCGGATAAGCTGTCCTCCACATAAATTCCCTTGCCACTACGGCATAGATTTTTCCAGCAAGGGAGAGCTGATCGCGTCAAGGATGAGCGTCGAAGAACTGAGGGATTATCTTGGTCTCGATTCATTGCATTACCTTTCCATTGAAGGGCTTCTTGAGTCTACAAAAACGCCTGACCCTGAAAATAATTACTGCAAGGCCTGTTTTGACGGCAATTATCCTGTCAAATTCAGTGAAAATGTTTCAAAAGCTTGTCTTGAAAGCCGTTAGAGACTATATTCAAAAAAGTAAGGTTGTATCACGCCATAAATTTGAAGCTGTCGGCCTTCCGGAAAACCCGGGAGGCCTTACCATAAGATTCATTACCTGAAAACTTAGGCCCGATCGTCCAGCGGAGGCAGCATGATAGAAACCAAATACCTCAAGGATAATATCTCAAACATACAAAAGCTCCTTACTATTCCTGCGCTCAAAAATTTCGAGGCTCAAAACCTTGGAAAGCTTTTAAGGCTCAGCAAGATGAGAGAATATGAGGACGGAGAAGCAATTATCCGCGAGGGAGATATGGATCCATGGCTCTATTTTCTCCTGTCCGGTACAATAAAAATCACCAAGGAAGGACATGAGATAGCCTCAATATCCAGAATCGGTGAAATATTCGGCGAAATGAGGGTCATAGACAGCAAGAGCAGATCCGCCTCTGTTTATGCATCCGGCAAAGTTACATGCCTTGCAGTTGACACTTCTGCAAGATCAAGGTTAGCAGATGATGACACAAGGGATGAAAGACTGGACTTCCTACTACTTCTTTACAGAATTTTTGCGGAATTCATGTCTGCAAGACTAAGGCTCGCCAATGATGAGCTAGTAAGGTCGAAACAGAAAGTAAAATTTCTCAAGGAGCATCTTGAAATAAAGGGTTCTTCATAGCTGATGAATAAAACAGTCAGTTTTTCAAAAAATGCGGTCAATGTTTTTTTTCACATACTGACCGCATGCAATCTCAAATGCGCCCATTGCTACATCAACCCGAAGCAGCACGGCCATAATACCCTTCCACTGTCCACAATCAAGGAATGGCTTTCAGCCTTTTCAGATAAAAGTAAAAAAGCGAACGTCATATTTCTTGGAGGCGAGCCGACCCTCCATCCTGATCTTCCTGAAGCGATCAGATTCGCAAGATCCATAGGCTATCAGTCAATCACAGTCGATACGAACGGCTATCTGTTCAATGAATTTCTGGACAGAATATCTCCTTCTGAGCTTGATTTTCTCAGCTTCAGCCTGGACGGGGCAACGATGGAGACCAATGACAGACTGAGGGGCATTGGATGCTACGAAACCTGCATAAAAGGGATAAAATCGTCCGTGGAAAAAGGGTTCAACACGAGCGCCATATTCACGGTCAGCAGAGCGAATATCCATGAGCTTGAATTTATGCCTGAGCTTGTACGAGATCTCGGAATAAAGCATTTTTTCATCCAGGTGATAGGCATAAGGGGCGAAGCAGCCCATGACAGAAAAGAAACCACCCAAATATCTAATCAGATATCCAAAAACGAGTGGCTCATGAAAATTCCGCCAGTAGCGGAAAAAACAGCTGGATACGGCATAAAGGTTACTTATCCCAAGGTGTTTCTTGAGCCGGATGATACTTTTGAGTGCGGCGGAACAGAGGCTGAAAACTATTTCATATTTCCCAACGGCAGGGTCTACAGATGCCCTCTTTGCGAGGATTTCCCGGTTCATGCCCTGGAATTCATAGATGGGAAAATAGTGAAACAGCCGCCTCTTAACGAGGATAATTTTTTCGGGCTTTCCATCCCTGAAGGCTGCGTGATGAACAGAATGATCCAGCCAGGCAATATTGAATACAAGTCTGACGGTACACCTGCATCAAGGATTGCATGCTGCCTGATCAAAAAAGAGATTGACCCTTGCGGCATATGACTCTGCAGTTAGATTAAATTTATTGGCAAGGAATAAAAAATGTAGATCTTAAACAAAAAATTCATTAATGTTCATATTTACCTTTTTTAACCCTTTTTCCCCGCATGCGCAGGGAACAATTATGCCTATACAAGAAATTATAATACTCATAGTTTTTCTACTTTTGTCCGGTTTTTTTTCGTCCGCAGAGACTGCCCTGTTCACCATAAGCAGAGCAAAGGCAATGCATATGGCAAAAAGCGGGAGCAAGGTGGATTCCCTCATAAAAAAAATGAAGGATGACCACCATCGCCTTTTATCCACAATCCTCATCGGTAATACACTTGTAAACATTGCCGCTTCATCCCTTGCCACAGCAGTAATGATCAAATCATTTTCCGAAAATGCCGTTGGAATAGCAACAGGAGTCATGACATTTCTGATTCTTGTTTTTGGCGAGATAATGCCGAAATCAATAGCGGCAAAAAATAACATCGTGATTTCAAGGCTCTCCATAATTCCAATCTTCTGGTTTTCGGTAATTCTTTTTCCTGTCATAAAGATTCTGGACTTTGTACCCAAATTAGCCGGCAGAATGAATGTTTCCAATCCTAGCGTTACAGAGGAAGAACTGATTACCATTGTCGAGATGGGCGAAGAGGAAGGAGAAATCAGGGAAGAAGAAAAAGAGCTGATCCAGAATGTTTTCGAGTTTGACGATACCAGAGCTTCCGAAATAATGACCCCGCGCGGAGACATGTTTGCCATAGATATAGAAAAGCCCACTGACCTGATTAATATACTCAAGGCTGGATTTTCAAGGGTTCCGGTTTATAAGGGATCGATTGACAACATAATCGGAGCCATACACGTAAGTGATCTGTTCAGGCAGCAGGCGACATGCCCTGGAGAGCTGAATATTGAGGTTATCCTGAGGAAGCCCTATTTCATTCCAGAAAACAAGACCATCAACACCCTTCTGAGCCAGTTCAAGAAAAGGCGCCACCATATGGCCATTGTTGTGGATGAATATGGTGGTGTAGCAGGTCTCATCACACTCGAGGATGTCATCGAAGAACTTGTCGGAGACATAGAAGACGAAACAGATCAGGAAATTCCGGACATAGTCCAGACAAAGAACAACGAATGGATCATACAGGGTGGGATCAGCATCTACGACATTAACAAGGCCTTTGATATCAATATAGAAGAGAATGGAGAATATGATACATTCTCTGGCTTCATCCTTGAAAAGCTTGGAAGAATCCCAAGGGAGAAAGAAAAAATAACCATTGGGAAATACCTTGCAATAGTTAAGGAAAAAGAAGGCAACAGGATAAGGGAATTTATTCTTAAAAAGAACGATTAATGCCCGTTCCAAGCTAACCCGAACTTTTGTGCTATTATCCTCTTTAAGATCAACCTTGTATGGTTAATTTGCCGTAAAAAAAGGCCGATTCGTAGGGTGCTCAAGCTCTAAGACTTGCACACCAGATGCGTGTACCTTGCGGGTCGCTTTTTTGAAAAAAAGCTCCGCAAAAAATTTCCGAATACTTGCTTCTCTCAAATTCGAAATTCCCATTTAAAACAGGATTACATCCCATAATTCCCGTCTTTAACTTCGACGAGTTCTCCTGCTTCGAATACAAGGGTCTTGGTAAGCCGGTTCTGACCGAGGTTATAGATCCAATCTGAGACAGTGACATAGGTTTTCATATAATTATTATCATCAACCTTAATGATTCGTTCCTCATTCCTGTCAGACCTGTATGACGGTCTGCCCCAGTGCATCAGAACCTCAACCGAAGTCATGCCCGTGGTCAGTTTTGAAGAATCTCCGGCGTATCTGCCGATATCTCCGTCCATGTATCCGTAACCAAGACTCCGTATCTCCAGCAGCTTTTCATTTTCAAACACCATGAGCCTCATCAGATTGGACGGGCCGTAATTGTAAAGCCAGTTTTCTCTTTTAACCTGATATTTTCTCCATTCCGATGGAGTCACCTTTCTTATGATTTCTTTCTCTGTAGTGTCTGAAAGATAGGGCTGCTGGCATCTCATGAGAACATCATACTTGGCATCCCCTTCTGATACAACTCTTCCGTTGCAGCGAAAAGAAGAGGCTGCTGAATAAGAAGAAACAAAGAGAACAATTGCAATAAGCGGAAGTGTTTTTTTCAGCATTGAGGCTCTTTTTTTAATTGTAAGCAGGAATCGTCTTGAAAAAAACGTTTCAGATAAAAACGCCAAGACGATGCAATAATACATGACTATCCAGAGTATGAAAACAGATTTCACAAAAGCCTCTACGGTATTTTCATATTAATAAAAATACTCTTGCCGGGCAGTCTCCTCCGTGGTAATAGTCCGTTTTTTTTAGGAGTTATTAAAATGATACATTTGAGCAACATCACAAAACAGCATGGCTCGCAGATCCTTTTCCAGAACGCCAGCCTTCAGATACTTCCTTCTACCAGAACAGGCCTTGTAGGCCCCAACGGTGCGGGCAAAACAACCATTTTCAGGCTTATCACAGGTGAAGAAGAGGCTGACAGCGGAGAGATCACCAAAGCCTCAAAAACACGAATAGGCTATTTTTCCCAGGACGTCGGAGATATGTCCGGCAGATCGGCACTCGCAGAGGTAATGTCTGCGGTTCAGGACGTTGTAAGGCTTGGCGAAGAAATAAGGACAATGGAAGCTGCAATGGCAGAACCAATGTCTGATGATGATATGGCCAACCTGCTCGAAAAATACGGCAATGCGGTTGACCAGTTCGAGCACCAGGGCGGATATGATCTTGAATCAAGGGCCCAGGCAGTTCTGACAGGTTTAGGCATTGGCCCTGACTCTTACGACAGGCCAGTTGAGTCATTCAGCGGTGGCTGGAAAATGCGTATAGCGCTTGCAAAAATTCTGACCGTAAATCCTGATGTCCTTCTCCTTGACGAACCCACAAACCATCTGGACGTTGAATCCATCGTATGGCTTGAAGAATGGCTGGCTGACGAATTCAAGGGCGCGCTTCTCATGACCTGCCATGATCATGATTTCATGAACAGGATAGTTTCAAGAACCATAGAAATTGCCAATAGAACAGCCACAACGTACACAGGCAACTATGATTTTTATCTTCGAGAAAGAGAGGTCAGGCGCGAACAGCTAATGGCAAGTTACCGCAGACAGCAGGAAATGCTGGCAAAGGAAGAGGAATTCATTGCAAAATTTGCGGCCCGAGCTTCCCATGCGTCCCAGGTTCAATCCAGGGTGAAAAAGATAGAAAAAATTGAACGTATAGAGCTTCCACCGGAACAAAAGAAAATCAAGTTTGAATTTGCAGAGCCTCCGCGTTCAGGTGACGACGTTGTTGTCATGGAAAACCTCGGAAAAGTATGGGAACTTCCTGATGGTGGCCAGAAGTCTGTTTTTGGCGGAATTTCAGGAATGATAAGGCGCAGGGAAAAGATTGCGGTGGTCGGAATAAATGGCGCCGGAAAATCCACATTCCTAAAGGTTCTCGCAGAACAGACAACGCCTACATCCGGCAGCGCCGTGATTGGAGCTTCAGTAAACGTCGGCTATTTCAGCCAGCATTCCATGGATCTTCTTGATCCTAAAAAAACTGTTTTTGAGTCTGTTCAGGATGCACTTCCACATGCCGGGATCGGAATTATCAGAAATCTTTGCGCAGCCTTTCTTTTCCAGGGCGATGATGTTCATAAGAGAATAGACAAACTATCAGGCGGAGAAAAAAGCCGTGTTGTTCTTGCGACACTCCTATCAAAACCTGTCAATTTCCTTATTCTTGACGAACCGACAAACCACCTCGACATCCAGTCAAGGGAAATTCTCCTTGAAGCTCTTCAGGAATTCAACGGCACAGTCGTTATTGTAAGCCATGACAGGTACTTCCTGAGATCCCTCGTCAAAAGGGTTTTCCAGATTGATCATGGAGAAATGACAAGCTACGAAGGCGGGTATGAGTATTATCTGAGCAAGGTTGGAAAATAAACCGGTTCAATTCAAAGCACCAGATTAAGATAATTGCTTAAATCATGGGCAGGATTCTGAAAAAGCATTTTCTAATCCTGCCTTTTGAATTTATTCACAACGGCATTGACCATTTCAGCAGTGAGTCCCCAGACAAGCTCACCAGCAACCCTGTAAACAAGAACCCTATGCTTTCTGCCTACCCAGGGCTGGGCATAACTGTCCGGAAGCCCGAGTTCTATGGACGGGAGAAGTGTTTCAATCTCGCCGTTTTCCTTTTTTATTCTCGGATGAGCCTCGATCCTGACATGATAAATTTCGGGCTGATTCTGCTCGAACCAGGATACCGGTACAAAAAAGACCTTTTCAACTTCGTCGCTCTGAAGAGTCAGATCTTCTATCCCGCTTATTTTTACTTCAGCAATAAATGGATCGATAACCCCCCCAAGCACGGGAGCTATGAGGGAATCCATCTGGCCCAAAGGAAAAATCCTGTCCCCTGAAATGCCAAGCTCTTCATGGGTCTCGCGCAGAGCAGTTTCAAGCCGTGTTTTATCAGTTTTCCGGCTGTATTTGCCTCCAGGGAAGCAGACTTCGCCTTCCTGACGTATTCCCTTTGCCCTTTTCTCAAAAAGAAAATTCAGCTCGCCGTCAATATTTACAAGAGGGATGAGCACAGCTGCGTTGAAATAATTTTCCCTGCCATGAATTCCGGGATGCTCCGGAAGATTGAGTCTAAGGGTTTCAAGATCTTGCATATCCATATTATTTACTCCTGAATATCATTCATCAGACTCCTGATCTGGCCAGTCAAACGAAGGCAGTTTAAAAAAAGCTATACCTTCATTTCTAAGCACGTCCTCATCATTTTCGGAACTGACGCCCCTGATATTTCGAGGCTCTTCAACACCGTAGTGCATCTTAAGAGCTTCTCTGGCAAAATCAGTCCCAACATCCTCAAAATTCTTTTCTACAAATTCCTTTAGCTCTCTTCCAACCTGTTCGAGTATCTTAAGACCTTCTTCAGGAGACTTTGGCATATGAGGAAATGCTCCTGAAGGCGAGCTCTTTCGAATGGCAACGGGTGAAAGCAGCTTCCTCACATTGCAATCATCGCAAACAGGGCAGTTAATAAGGCCTTTCTGCATCTGTAAATCAAAGGCTGCACTGTCTTCAAACCAGCCTTCAAAGGAATGCCCCTGGGAGCAGCATAAGTCAAAAGCGATCATAAATTTCATCCAAACTAAGTTTATACAGAATCCCTCAAAAGTATTGATTCTGAATCGCGGCCTTTAAAAATGCCGCAAAAATATTCTTCTCTGCAAATTGCAGACGCAGAGGTGTCATTACTTGCAAATATTTCCTTGTGCACCCTGCATTCCGAATAAACTAATGCCAATGGCTTTCATTGTAAAGTGAATGTTGACAAGGCCGGAATGGAAACAACCGAAAATTCCGCACCTTGTCGAAATCCAAAAGTATCTGAAAATACAAAGATGCCGGATCAAATCCGGCACGACGCCGACGCCTATTTCCGACTTTTTGCGAGTCTATCAAGCATAAATACATGGAAATTTTATCAAAAAACTTTAAAAGCTACTTGATTGCAATCCAGGAATAGCTAACAAAAAACAAATTGATAAAGAAAACCTAATATTCTGAAACAGAAAAAAAGAAACAGATTGAGGCATTTGACAAAAAAGGTTAATACGTTTCTGTCTTTTTTAGATTTGACAACGTCGTAAAAAGTCCGATTACCGTCATTCCGGCGGGGCCTGTCCATGTGAAAACCTGGAGCCGGAATCCGGAAATATCTGAGAACACTGGATGCCTTATAAAGTCCGGCATGACGCCGTTGCCTTTTTCTATTTTTTGCGAGTCCATCAGAATTTATAAGGCCGGTAAAAATGACTGACTAAAGGCTTCGGAATAGACAGAAGCCTTTTGATATGAATTTATATACAAAATAACAATATCCGGCGGCAAAAAACGACCTTCAGGAGGAAATAAATGAGAACGGCAATAGCTGCGGCGACAATTTTTATGCTTGTATCAGGCAATATGGCGCTGGCATCGTATACTGTAAAAACAACTTCTGATGTCAATCTAAGATCAGGAAAAGGTACTGAAAGCCAGGCCATTGCGGTTGTAAGATCAGGCAAACAGCTTAACGTGATTGAAGATGGAGAAATTTGGGTAAAGGTATCTGATTCCGATGGGAAACAGGGCTGGATCAATAAAAAATTCCTGACAAAAACCAAAGGCACACCAGAGGTCAAGAAAGAGGAAAAAGAAGAAAACCAACAAGCAGAAACCGTGACACCTCCTCCTCAAAAGGAATCTGTTCCTGCGCCTGCTGATGCGTCAAAAGCTGTCGAAGCCCTTAATCCCGAACAGGAAATCCAGAGCCTCAGATTACAGCTTGATGAAGTTACGATGCAGCTTGAGGCATTAAAGAAAGAAACCTCGGATTGCCAGACTATAAAACCGGAACATGAAAAAGCCCTTGCAGAGATAGATAATCTGAATAAAACCATTGACGAAATGGATAAAAAAATAGTCGCCAAGGGTGTAAGATGGTTTCTGGCGGGTGCTGCGGTGCTCCTTCTCGGTTGGTTTCTCGGAATTAATACAAGGCACAAAAGCCGATATTACTAGTTGATGGCTGTCATTCTAAATGCTGCCAAAATAAAAATAATCACCTATATGAAAGTTGACAAGGTTGCAAAAAGTCAAGAAATGCATCGGAGTCATGCCGGACTTGATCCGGCATCCAGTATTTTCAATTACTTCTGGATTCCGGCCTTCGCCGGAATGACGGTAATCGGACTTTTTGCGAGTCCATCAAAGTTGATTAATCCTAAAACAGGCCCAATAAAAGAATCGGGACAAAATGCGTTCAAATACTGATTTTCTTGTAATAGGAAGCGGAGTGGCAGGGCTTTTCTATGCCCTTAAAGCGGCTGAGCATGGAAATGTTTCCATAATCACGAAAAAGAATATCAAGGACAGCAACACCCTGCATGCCCAGGGAGGAATAGCATCTGTCTTTGATCTTGAGGATTCTTTCGAACTGCATATCAGGGACACGATTGAAGCAGGGTGCGGCCTTACTGACAAGGATGCCGCAACACTAGTTGTAAAAAACGGGCCTGCAAGAATAAGAGAGCTAATCAGCCTTGGAGTAAAATTCGATACCAAGCCTTTTTCAGAAAGCGAAAACGAGGCTGAATTCAGTCTTGATCTTGGTCTTGAGGGAGGTCACTCCAGAAAAAGAATAGTCCATGCCCTTGATATGACAGGCCATGAACTCGAAACAGTCCTATCTAAACTTGTGAAAACCCACCCGAGGATAAAAGTGTTTGAAAATCACCTTGCCCTTGATTTCATAACAGATTCAAAAGAAAGTCATGGGATGATATCCTGTAACGGAGTCATTGCCCTTGATTCGACAAGCCTTGAAATTAAATCCTTTTTATCAAAAATCACCGTTCTTGCGGCAGGCGGATCTGGAAGCGTTTATCCATACACAAGCAATCCTGATATAGCAACTGGCGACGGCATTGCCATGGGTTACAGGGCCGGAGCAAGTGTTGCGAACCTCGAGTTCATGCAGTTTCATCCTACATGCATGTGCAACAGCGATGGCCGCTGTTTTCTTATTTCAGAAGCAGTAAGGGGAGAAGGCGGAATTCTGAAAGACTCATCTGGCAACCCGTTCATGCACAAATACAGTCCTTTGAAAGATCTTGCTTGCAGGGATATTGTAGCCAGGGCAATCCATTCCGAGCTGAAAAACGGCGAGAAAATTTTTCTGGACATTTCTTTCAAAGATCCCGGATTCGTCAAAAAGCGTTTCCCGAATTTATACAAAAAATGCCTTGAAATGGGCTTTGATATGACAAAAGAACCTATTCCTGTGGTTCCGGCCGCTCACTATATGTGCGGAGGAGTTATCACAGACAGGAAAGGACAGACAGACATAAAAAGACTTTACGTCATAGGAGAAGCCGCCTGCACAGGTCTGCACGGAGCAAACCGCCTTGCCAGCAACTCCCTTCTTGAGGCACTTGTTTATGCCCATGAAGCGGATCTGTCCGCATGTGAGGAAGCTGAAAAAATTAAGGCAGGAAGCCTGCTGCATGATGCTCTGGAACGATTTGAAAGAAAAAATATGAGACACGCAGAAATTACCGAAGTGGAAAGAATAAAAACGGCCATAAAGGACACAATGTGGAATTATGCCGGGATTGTGCGATCTGACAAGGGACTGGCAGAAGGACTTAAAATAATCAGGGGTTTAAGAAAGCAGGCAACGGAGCTTTTTGATACAAAAGCAATAAATTCCCACACTGCCGAACTAAGGAGCATAGCTGAAATTTCAGAGATGATAATGACTTCGGCAGCAATGAGAAAGGAAAGCAGAGGACTCCATTTTAATCAGGATCATCCAGAAAAAGATGATTCACTAAAGAAAAACACAATTCTCAGGAAAAGCTGCTGCTGATTCATAAACAAGCAGCTATCTCCATATTTCCTTGAGCTGATTTTCCTTTATGGTTTCAAACTCCAGGCAAAAGCCAGGAAAGCGTCTTTTCTGTCCCCAGGGAAGAACCTCCTTAACAACCGCCTTTATTGGTGTTTTGTCTTCTATTTCACGAAATATTATCCATACAGTCGAATCAACTACCCTTTCCACCACTGAAAAAACAAAACACCCGCTTGCAGAAACATTGACAGTTACTGTACGCTCCAGTCCCTCAGCCGAAAATCTAGGATTGTCAGAAACAATGACATTGAAAATGAGGTTCTTTCTTTCACTGGCCCTGATGGTCCTTGGTTTTACTGCAAGGCATTCCTTCAGTATAAAGCTTTCAATTGTCTCGCCTTTTTTTACGTCAGAAAAACTGAACGCCTGTATCTGTCCAGGCTCGGGAGCGGTCTTGACAATCATCATCGGAAAACCTTCGGATATTTCGGCAAGAACCTTTTTTTCGGAGCTTGATGACTTCATCTTTGTAAAAAAATCAAGCAGCGCTCCGCAGTATGGATTTTTTGCCATACTATCAAACATTTCCTGACATGTGGAAACAACATCTGCACCAATGCCGCTTTTCAGGACTGCGGCAATGTACAGTTCCCTTGCAGAACCAGGAGGCGCTAAAATGATCAGTTTTCTATCCATATCATCCTGCTAAAGAGGTTTTCGTGCTTTGAAAAGAGTACAGACTCCGAGTGTCAGTTGCTCCCAGCAGACTTTTTCAAAGCCTGAGTTTTCAATGGTGGCGGCGAATTCACTGTTTTTTGGAAATTTTAGCACAGATTGGGGCAGATAAGAATAAGCATCTATATTTTTTGAAAAAAATCCGCCGATTTCAGGCAACACCTTCTCAAAATAAAGCATATAAAGATGGTGCAGAAAAACATTCTCAGGCGCTGTCAGTTCAAGAATTGCAAGGCTGCCTCCTGGTTTCAGACATCTGAAAAATTCCAGCAGGGCTGTTTTCTTGTCTATTATGTTTCTAATGCCGAATGCTATAGTCAGGCCGTCGAATTCTCCGTCCGCAAATGGCAGGGTCAATGCGTTGCCGCATATGAGGGAAGTTTTTCCGTAAGCTGATTTGCGGATCTTGTCATTTGAAATATCAAGCATGTTTTTTGAAAAATCAAGACCCGTAACCTTAGACGATATCCCTTTCTGCCTGTAAATCTCAAAAAGAACATCTCCGGTTCCGCAGGCAACATCCAGAAAAGAGGCTCCTCCATGAGGAGTATCAAGGGACGCTACCATTTTCCGGCGCCATTTCACATCACGCTTGAGTGACAGCAGCCTGTTCAGAAAATCATACATCGGAGCAATATTGTTGAACATATCTTTTATAAATGGTAACTCGGCATTCTTCATTGACAATTCCACATCATGTATTATTTTGACCGGGTTGATAATATCAATAATATCAACATCATTAAAAACCTGTAAAAACTAACATAAGACCTGCGTTTTTTACAGCAAACTCTTGATAATTATTTGGCAGGTCATAATTTTTATTATAGTTCTGGTTAGAATGCTTTGAAATATTGAAGAGGAACTCTGATTTTAACCTGATTTGGAATGACAGATGACTGAAAAACGCGATTACTATGAAATCCTGGGTGCTTCCAAGAGCGCAGACGCGAATGAAATCAAATCTAAATACAGACAGCTCGCCATAAAATATCATCCGGACAAGAACCCGGATGACAAGGAAGCTGAAGACAGATTCAAAGAAGCGACAGAAGCATACGAGGTTCTGTCTGATCCCAAAAAACGCCAGATTTATGATCAGTATGGTCATTCCGGACTTGAGGGAAGCGGTTTTTCAGGAGCGTCAAATTTTGAAGACGTTTTTTCAGGTTTTGGCGATATTTTTGAAGATATATTCGGCTTCAGCGGAGGCGGCGGAAGGCGCGGCAAGGCCAGGGCAAGAAAAGGCGCGGATCTCAAATATGAAATCACCCTTGAGTTTTCTGAAGCCATTTTTGGCACAGAGAAAGAAATGGACATTGAAAAAGCAGTAACATGTCCAACATGCGCCGGAACAGGAGCCGAACCAGGAACATCCGCAGAAAGATGTCAGCATTGCAAGGGAACAGGCCAGTATTCCCAGAGCCAGGGCTTCTTCACAGTCCGCACCACCTGTCCATACTGTAGGGGCGCTGGCCAGACAATCAAATCTCCGTGCTCGACATGCCGTGGAAGAGCCCAGATTACCCAGAAAAAAACAGTATCCCTCAAAGTGCCTGCCGGAGTTGATAACGGCTCAAGGCTAAGGCTTACCGGCGAAGGCGAATCAAGCCCCAATGGGGGACCTCCTGGCGATCTGTATGTATTCTTGAAAGTCAAGCCCCATGAATTTTTCCACAGACAGGAAAACGACCTGATCTGTGTAATGGAAATATCTTTTGTGCAGGCAGCCTTGGGTGATAAAATCACAGTTCCCACAATTGATGGTGAAGAAACCCTTAAGATTCCCAAAGGCACGCAGTACGGAGAATCTTTCAAATTCAAGGGCAAGGGAGCTCCGTCACTCAGAACAGGCTACAGGGGTGACCAGATCATTAAAATTGACATAAAAACTCCTGTCAATATGAGTAAAAAACAGGAGGAACTACTTAAGCAATTTGACAGCCTTGCCGAAGAATCATTCACGAACAAACTGAAAAATTTCCTAGGATTATAAATATATGTCTTTTTTTGAATTAAAAGTAACAGGAAGCTTTGCAGCTGCCCACAAACTCCAGATGGTGGCAAAAAAATGCGAGAATCTTCACGGCCATAACTGGAAGGTTGAGGCATGCGTAAAAGGCAGTGGTCTGAGCAACGCCGGAGTTCTCATAGATTTCGGCATTCTTAAAAAATATCTCAGGGCAATTCTTGAGGAACTTGACCATAAATATCTCAATGAACTGACTCCTTTTCTTGAAAACAATTCTTCATCAGAGAGAATCTGCATATACATTGCTGAAGAGCTTCAGAAAAGGATTGAGGAGCCGGGTGTTAAGGTTTCAAGAATAACTGTGTGGGAATCCGATGATGCCTGCGCCACTTATTTTACAGAAACATAACGCAACGTATCAATAAGATACATCATAAAGCAAGCCACAAGCTAAAAAACACTTGTTTTTATTTAATTAAAACCCAGAGAAGCCTTTTATAAAAAAATTGTGCGACACAACAATTCACCCTTGACAAAGACCATGTGTGTTTTAACTTATGTTCAAGTTAAGAGATTGACAACCACAACAATAAAAACAATGGAGGCAGACTATGGAACCTTTAAAATATATGAAGCAAATAGTTAATTATAACAGAACCGCCCATGAAAATCTTTATGGTGCATATTCAAGATTCACTGAAGAAACTGAAAAAGCGGCTCTTGGCATTGTCGAAAAAATGGGTTTTGCTTTCGGCGGAAACAATGAAGTTTTCCATGAAGTGTCAAATCTGCTTAAAAAAGGCAGGGAAAACTACAAAAAGGCCGTAGATGAAGGATTTGTCAAGGTTGAATCTTATATCAAAGCCGTATAAATAATCAGTTCATAAAAAAGCCCGGGAAATCATCCCGGGCTTTTTTTATTCTGCAATAAGCTTTTCCTCAAAATCAGGAAAGCCTGCTTTTAAAATCCTCGTAGCCGAACGTTCTGACAATTTCCAGTTCATCCTTTTCTGGTCTGAAAATAGCTATGGAAGGCAGCTTTATTCCGTTAAAGGTATTTGTCTTGACCATGGAATAATGTCCCATATCCAGAAACATCAGCTTTGAGCCAATCTCAAGCGGCTCGTCAAATGAATACTCACCGATTATGTCTCCGGCAAGGCATGATAGCCCGCCCAGCCTGTAGTCGTATTTCTTTTCCTTGATCTCTCCTGCTCCGACTATTCTTGGCCTGTATGGCATCTCAAGGACGTCAGGCATATGACAGGCGGCAGAAGTGTCGAGTATGGCTATGTCCGTGTCGCTGCCTTTAATAACATCAAGAACAGTCGCTACAAGCGCCCCAGTGTCAAGCGCGACAGCTTCTCCAGGCTCCAGATAGACCTGAACTCCATATCTGGACTGGACTCGCTCAATCAGAGAGCAGAGCCTGTCCACGTCATAGTCAGGTCTTGTTATGTGATGGCCTCCGCCAAAATTGACCCATTTCATGCCTTTGAGAAACTTGCCGAACTTTTCCTCAAAAGCATCAAGAACCATTTCAAGATCAGTGGAATTCTGCTCGCATAAAGCATGAAAATGAAGACCATCTATTCCATCGAGGGAATCAGGCTCAAATTCAGAAAATCTCACACCAAGCCTGCTTCCCTTGGCGCAAGGGTCATATATCTCAGTATGGCCAACGGATTTTTCAGGATTGACCCTGATTCCGCAGCTTATATGCCGCCCGCAGGACTCTACGATCGGCCTGAAACGCTTCCATTGGTTAAATGAATTAAAAACCATGTGATCTGCGAGGGTCACAAGCTCTCTTACGTCGGATTCGCTGAAAGCAGCTGCATAAGCATGAACCTCGCCGCCAAATTCTTCCCTGCCAAGTCTCGCCTCATGCGGAGAACTTGAGCATGTTCCTTGCAATACCTTGTTTATTACAGGAAAAAGGCTGAACATGGCAAAGCCCTTGAGCGCAAGCAGAATACTGCAGCCTGTTCTGGCCCTGACAGCAGCCAGAGCCTCGAGATTGCGCCTGATCAGGCTTTCATCAACAACAAAACATGGAGTTTGAACCCTTTTAGGGTCAAGTCCTACAGGAATACTTCTGTCCATGGTAATCCGTGTATATTAAGTTTTTCCATGTATGGATCAGGATCCATCTGTTCCATGTTGAATACGCCTTTGCCGCGCCATTTGCCTGTCAGCATCATCATGCCGCCTATCATGGCAGGAACGCCGGTTGTGTATGAGATGGCCTGGGAACCGACTTCCTCGTAGCATTTTGCATGATCGCAGATGTTGTAAATAAAATATGTTTTTTCTTTTCCGTCTTTCACGCCTTTAATGAGGCAACCGATGCACGTCCTGCCTTTTGTGAGCGGCCCAAGTGATCCTGGATCAGGAAGAAGAGCCTTCAGAAACTGGAGCGGAATTATTTCCTGACCATTGTAATTTACAGGATCTATTCTGGTCATTCCTACATTCTGAAGAACCTCAAGATGCTTGAGATAGTTATCGGAAAAGGTCATCCAGAATCTCGCCCTTTTGATGCTTGGAAAAAATTTAACCAGAGACTCAAGTTCTTCATGATAAAGGAGATAAATCTTTTTGGGGCCTATGCCTTCAGGAAAATCATAGGTGTCTGAAATGGACATCGGATCGATCTCTATCCAGTTACCGTCTTCATAATACTTACCCTTGGCCGTGACTTCCCTGATGTTTATTTCAGGATTGAAGTTTGTGGCAAATGGCTGACCATGATCTCCTGCATTGCAGTCAATGATGTCCAGTTCATGGATTTCGTCAAAATGATGTTTTGCCGCATACGCAGTGAACACATTGGTTACTCCAGGATCAAATCCGCTTCCAAGGAGAGCCATTATGCCTTTTTCTTTGAATCTTTCCTGGTATTCCCATTGCCATCTGTAGCAGAATTTTGCCTCGTCCGGCGGCTCGTAATTGGCTGTATCAAGATAATCAACGCCTGTTTCAAGACATGCGTCCATAATGGCAAGATCCTGATAAGGAAGAGCCACGTTTATCACAAGATCCGGCTTAAAGCTTTTTATAAGCGCAACTGTTTCAGCCACATTGTCCGCATCAAGCTTTTCCGTTCTTATCGGGCGCTTGAGCTGGGCCGCAATTTTTTCACATTTTGATACCGTTCTGCTCGCAAGGCAGATTTCGGTGAAAACCTCAGGGACCTGGGCGCATTTGTGCGTTACGACCTGACCAACGCCTCCTGCACCAATTATAAGCACGCGGGACATGGCTCGCCTCCTAATTAGGTGTTATTCTGATGATGATTCCCAAGGAAATCAGCTAAATATTTTCACATAAAAAAACCACCCTACCCGGCTTATTGACAAAAGGCAATAAAAGCTGCCGGATGTGGCGGCATTTTCAGTCGACTACCGAACGTAGATGACCGTAATTTACTATTGTTTTTCAGGTGATAAACATTAATTTGTTTTTTATGTCAAGTGGTGTGTGTTAGTTCTTAATAACAATCCATCAATGAAAACTATCCGGTTCTAAGATGCTTAACGATATGGCCAAGTTCAGGGAAAATCAGCTCCATGCAGGCCAGCTTGCATGCATTAAGGCTTCCAGGAATGCAGAAGACGACTGTGTCATCAATTATTCCGGCTGTTGACCTTGAAAGGATAGCGGATGATTCTATCTCACTGAAACTCAGCTGGGCGTAGATCGGGCCGAAAGAAGTCAGTTCCTTTCTGAAAAGAGGCTTGATGGCCTCAATTGTCACGTCCGCATCAGCAATTCCCGTACCGCCCGAAACGATGATGGCGTCAGGGGTTATATCATTCAGAATGCCAAGAACCGCCTGCTTGATCTGATAAACATCATCCGGCACGATTCTGTAGGCTGTAAGCAGATGACCTTCCTTTTTATTGGCCTTGATCATCCATTTGCCGCTTGTGTCCGTCTCCTTGGTTCTTGTAGTGGAAACAGTCAAAATAGCCGTTTTCACCCGCTCAGGCGCTGATTTTTTATGCTGGAAGAAGCTCATTTCACTACTACCCTGTCTTCGCCGTCATGTTCTGTGAGCATCACGTTTACAGTCTCTGTCTGCAGGGTATCTATGAATCTGCCGACATAATTGGCTTCTATGGGGAGCTCTCTGTGCCCCCTGTCAATCAGCACAGCCAACTCGATTTTGCCCGGTCTTCCGAAATCCATGAGAGCGTCCATTGCCGCCCTGACAGTTCTGCCAGTAAAAAGAACGTCATCAACAAGAATAATTTTTCTGCCTTCAACGAAAAAATTGATTTCTGTGGGTTTTACAACAGGGCTATGGCCTATCTGGGTCCAGTCATCCCTGTACAGATTAATGTCAAGCTCACCAATCAAAGGGCTTTCGCCTTCTATTTCCTTTATTTTGGCTTTCAGACGCTTTGCAAGATAAACCCCGCGGGTCTGTATTCCAACAAGGGCAAGATTTTTTACACCCTTGTGGATTTCCATGATTTCATATGCCATTCTGGTAAGGACTCTGTTTATATCGTCCGCTGACAAAGCTGTTTTTTCAGTAGTCATATTTTCACCATTTATTTTTTTGGAAGCTGGTGGCAGGATCATAATATTGATAAAACGGTTTTCGACAACCATTCAGGTGCAGACTTGATTTTACATATTATTTCTCTTATGGCAATTTAAAAAGCCAACATTTAAAAAGCCCGTACTGATGCCGCCTGATCAGGCAGCGAAACCCGGAGACAAAATGAATTACAGATTTTCAGGAATTATTCTGGCAGGAGGAAATGCTTTGAGGCTGGGAGGTCAGGAAAAAGCTTTCCTTGAAGTCGGCGGGCAGCAGATGATTGAAAGACTTCTGGATGTATACAGAGAGTTCTTCGACGACATCGTGATTGTTACAAACACGCCAGCACAGTTTATTCACATTGATGCGACCATAGTTCCTGATATTATCGGAAAACGCAGCTCAATGACAGGATTGCACTCAGGGCTTTTTTTTGCCAGAAACGACATGGCCTTCGTGTCTGCATGTGATTCTCCTTTTCTTCAAAAATCCATGATAAAGCTTGTCTTGTCCAATATGAAGCCGCATTATGATGCTGTGATGCCTATGCATGGGAATGGTTTTTACGAGCCTTTGTGCGCGGCTTATTCAAGAAAACTGGTCAAGGTTTTTGAAAAAAGTCTTTCAAATGATATTTTCACCATTAGAGACGCCCTTGCAGAAAGAAGGCTGATACCGATTTCCGAAGAGAAGCTGAGAAAAGCCGATCCTGAGCTGGTCTCGTTTTTCAATGTCAATACGGCCGAAGATCTTGAAACGGCTAATAATCTACTCAAACAAATAACAGGTCAAACAAAATAGATAACAGGAAAAAGCCATGAAATTAGATGATTTCATTTCAGAATTCAAAAAAAATCCTGAACTTGCAAAAGCGGGCATGATTCTTTTCCATAACGGCATAGTAAGGGAAACGTCAAGGGATGGAAGAAAAGTTACAGGGCTTAGTGTAAAAGCGGACATTCCTCTCCTTGATTCCATTCTTGAAAAATACAGGCAAAAGCCCGGCATAGTCGATGTAAGGGCAGTGATAAATTCAGGAGTGGAACTTAAAATAGGTGACGATGTCATGTATCTTGGTGTTGCAGGTGATATAAGGGAAAATGTAATAAAGACCCTCGAAGACTGCCTGAACGAGATTAAGTCTGCTGTGACGAGCAAGACAGAATTTTTTGAAAAATAGCTTAATAGCAAGGAATAATATGTCATCTTTAACTCACATAGATTCAGAAGGCACAGCCAGGATGGTTGATGTCACTGAAAAAAAACAGACTGACAGGAGAGCTCTTGCAAAGGGACGTATTTCAATGTCCGAAGAAGCTTTCAAAGCAGTGATGCAGAATAAAATCGTCAAGGGCAATGTGCTTGAAACCGCAAGAATTGCAGGAATTATGGCAGCAAAGCGCACGTCTGAAATAATTCCGCTTTGTCATCCACTCATGCTCACCCATATCCAGGTGGACTTCACGCCTGATGAAACAAACCTAAGCCTTGAGATTTTCGCTTCTGTGCGTACTCCGGGGCAGACAGGCGTTGAAATGGAAGCTTTGACAGCGGTCAGTGCGGCAGCTCTCACAATTTATGATATGTGCAAGGCCATAGACAAATCCATGATCATCTCTGGCATCATGCTCGTTGAAAAAAGCGGGGGCAAGAGCGGGGATTTCAAGAGATCATGAATCTTCAGAATGATGCTCTGTTACTGGGTGTAATCCTTGGATTTGCCGGATTCATCATAGGCCTGGTTGCCGGAAGGATTTCAGGAAGAAATTCGGCCCAGAGGATATTATCCGTCGATATTGCAGATGCAAGGTCAGCCCTGGCTGTCTCTGAATCTGCCCTTTCCATGAAATCAGCTGAAAACGTAGCTCTGTCAGAAAAAATAGAGGAAATAAGACAGAAATATCATGAAACGGCCCAGTCTCTCGCAAAAACAACAGCTGAAATAGAGGCCGCAGGCAGACAGAACGAAATCATGATGGCAGACCGGGATCGCCTGTCCAATTCTTTCAAGACTTTATCAGCTGAAATTTTCAGGGAAACAAGCAAAAGCTTCATGGATATGGCTGGCCAGACCCTTTCCAGATATTTCGATTCCGCAAAGGTAGAGCTGGACAAGAGGGACAAGGCCGTCGAAGGCATGATTCAGCCCGTGAAAGAGGCTCTTGACAGATTTGACTCTTCAGGAAAGGCGCTTGAAACTGAAAGATCCAAGGCTTATGGCAGTCTTTCCGAACAGGTGACTTCACTTGCGAAGGGGCAGCAGACACTTGAAAAAGAAACGGCAAAACTTGTAAAAGCTCTCAGGCAGCCCCATGTTCGCGGAAGATGGGGAGAAATGACCCTGAAGCGAGCAGCTGAAATGGCTGGCATGGCAGAACACTGTGATTTTGTGGAGCAGATTTCTGGTGGTGGAGAAGACGGCAGGTTAAGGCCTGATATGCTCATACGGCTTCCCGGAGGCAGAAACATAGTGGTCGATGCCAAGACACCGATTGCCGCATACATAGACGCTGTTGAAGCTGAGAATGACCAAGAAAAGGCCGCTTTTTTAAAAGACCATGCCCGTCAGGTTTCCACCCATGTTTTGAAGCTTTCCCAGAAGAATTACTGGAAACAGTTTTCACCTTCTCCTGAATTTGTGGTTTTATTCATTCCTGGAGAAAATTTTTTCAGTGCAGCCCTGACTGAGCAGCCTGATTTAATGGAAACAGCTTCAGAAAAAGGCGTAGTTCTGGCAACTCCGTCGACTCTCATATCCCTTCTTAAAACCGTATCCTATGCTTGGCGCGAAGATTCCGTGGCAAGGAGCGCTAAAACTGTAATGGAAATGGGAAGAGAGCTTTGCGAACGAATCCAGTCCGTTGCCATACATGTAAACAGGCTTGGTAAAGATATAGAAAAATGCGCTGACACCTACAATCAGGCTGTAGGTTCCCTTGAAAGAAGGGTGTTTGTGACTGCCAGAAAATTTCAGAGCCTTGGGCTATCTTCAGTTGATATGAAGGATGAGAGTCAAAAAATAGATGTAAAGGCAAGGATGCTGGATGAGCAACCTTCAGAATAGCATTACAATTCCTAAATCATATTCCAAAGTCATGGCTTATCCTTAGTGCATGTAAGGCACATGATTTTTGAAATATTAGCCGGACATGATCAAATATAAATCCAAATTCAAAAATTAAAAAACCTGACGAAGGCACAATTCCAATTATTGTACTTTCTAAAATATAAAGTCATTTCGATTATTTCAAGAATCTGCTTTGCTCGGTTTTCCAACCTTATTTCTCTGCTCATTTAGGGTCTTTACTTCATAAGCAGTTGTAATCTTATCAATGATTACATCTATGGGAGCCGGTTTCATGATGAAGTCGTGGGCATCTTTCTTCATTGCAGTCATAGCTTCGCTGAGAGATCCGTGGGCTGTAAGCATTACCACTTCTATTCCAGGTTTCAGCGCCTTGATCTTTCCAAGGGCTTCTATGCCTTCCATACCAGGCATTTTTATATCAAGAACAATGACATCAACATCTTTTTCAGTGATTATGCCAATGGCCTCGATGCCAGAATAGGCTATTTGCACGTCATATCCACGCAATTCGAGTCTCTGGGCCAGCGCGTCTATAAATTCCTTTTCATCATCCACCAAAAGCACTTTAATTCCCATGCGAACCTCCATTTAATTGCTGTGTGCTCAAATAGCCCCGCCCTTACAGGCAGATTACCTGCCTGTAAGGGCAAAATCCGGGTCAAAACGAAAACGTTCCTACGCCTTTTTTTCCTTGTTCAGACGAACCTTGGCATACGCATCCTTCATGGTCTGGGTCAGGATGTCAATATCAGCCGGTTTCTGAAGATAGGCAAACGCACCCATTTCAAGACATTTCTTCTTGTCGTCTTCGTTACCGTGTCCGGTGAGTATGATGACTTCAATATCAGGATGATTCTGCTTGACCTGTCTGAGGGTTTCAAAACCATCGATTCCAGGCATTTTAAGGTCAAGAACCATGACCTCGAAATCCTCGCTGTCAGCAAATTCAAGGGCTTCCTGACCATTGTAGACAACATGGGCTCCAACATCACGCATATGAAGTCTTTCGGAAAGGGTCTGAACAAAATCACGTTCGTCATCCACAAGGAGAACCTTGTATGAAAGCTCAAAATCGAATTTTCTGTATATGTCGGCCTTGTAGTAGTTCTTTCCGATTTTTGTGGTTACGGACTGTACCCCTGGCACAGACTTGGCAATGCTTTTAAGTTCATCTTCAAGGTGCGAAAGAAGAATGACTTTCTTGTCAATGATTATGGTTACATTGTCCTTGTCGGCGTCAACGGTTACGCAGTGACCCTTGCCAGTCAGTTCTTTTTCAACATAGGCCGCAAGTATGAAGTCATTGACCCTCTGAAGAGAATCCTGGGTTTCCTTTACAGCAGGATTTCCAATATTATCAATGATCAGACGCGCTGCTGCATCCACTTCCATCTTGTCCGCAGGAATGACTATATCGTAAAGAGCCGGACTCCAGGGTTCTTTCTGAAAAAGATACTGCGTCCAGTTGAAGATTTTTTCATCTCCGGAATGAATTTTTTTCAGGGCTTCCTTTTCGGTCAGGCCCCTTGCTTTTCCTGTCTCAACCCTGTGGCGGGTATCTGAAATGCTTAAAACCCTGAGTACATGACGGATATTTTCAGGAATCAGCATCCCGAGGTATCCGAAAAAAATGCTGTTTGGCTCATCTTTAAGTTTTTCTGCCACAATTGTTTTAAGATGGGCGATGGCTCTTTCTTTTTCATGGGTAAAAGAGTTGAAAACAAAGGCTTTGCCAGAAACTGCCCTTTCAAGAGTCTCCTTTTTCAGGGAATACCTCGAAGCTGTTTTTTCGTAGATGTCTTTATCCAGAATAAGCTTCAAGCCTGTTTCCTTGGAAACTATTTCTGCGATTGCGTGGCCATTGGTGAATACTCCGCTATGCATGGATATGGCAGTCATGGGGTCTCCTGTTATAAGATTTTTCCTGTGTCTATTTTTAATTAATTGATATTTTCAGCAGTAACGCTGCTTTTATTTCATTTTCATATATTTAAAAGACTTTGCTCTTAATTGGCAAGGCCGCAAAAAATCCGGTTTCCGTTATCCCGGCGGGCCTGTCCCTTTAAAAACCTTATGCCGGATCAAGTCTGCATGGCATTTTGCCTTTTTGCGAGTCCGTCTTTATTGAATCTGGTCGAAACAGAGAATTATCCCTTCTTCTGAAGCACTCACTTCTGCGGCCATCTGCTCCGCAACCTCAGCAACATCCTGATATGAAGGATGGGATACAAGCCTGTCCTTAAGTAAGGTTCCCGGATCTTCGAAGGCAAAATTTATTTTTAGCTTTCTGCTTGAGCCTGAATCATTAATTCCGCTGGAAATACGAATCACGGACCCATTTTCCGCGGAGTCCATCAGTATACCAATGACTATCTGAATGATTTTATGAAATAAGACCGGAGAAAGAACAGCCTCCATCGATTCCGGCTTGTCAGCCACCTCTATTTTTATGCCCAGCCTCGAAGCTTTCCTGTTATTTAGACGGGCTATCATTTTTACAGCTTCAGAGACTTTTACCGTTTTTGTGTCATGATCAGGGATATGGGCAAAAGCGTTAAGATCAGAAGTGACCTGGGCCCCTTTCTTAACGGTTTCTTTAATCGAAGATATTGATTTCTTAATCTTTTCCTCAAAAGGGATAATCATGCCCTGCTTTTCAGCCATCATGAATAAATCTTCGATTAGCCCTGCATTTTCCTTTATTACAGAAAGGACATTATTGATTTCATGCGTCGCTCCTGCTGTAATATTTCCGAAAAAACGAAGTTGTCGATTTGTATTTTCCATAAATTATCCTGCAAGGGCCTCATATATTTTTTCAATAAGTTCATTTATAGCGAGCGGCTTTATAAGATAATCAAAAGCGCCCAGACTCATCCCTTCCATGCCTTCTTTTGTAGAACCATGGCCGGTAAGTAAAATCACGGGCAGATCGGGCCTCATGGCCTTGATTCTTTTAAGCGCGGCAAGCCCTCCCATGCCCGGCATCATGAGGTCAACAACAGCAACGCCCCATTCTTCCTCTTCTATTTTAACCAGCGCGCTTTCTCCGTCAGGAGCCGTGTCCGACTCAAAGCCCCTTAAGGTAAGGCGCTCTGCGAGGGTGGATGAAAACTCCGCCTCATCATCCACAAGAAGAATTTTTTTTGGTCTCATTGCTCCTCCTCTGTAATTAGTGGTTCCTTGGGGAGAATTATGGTAAAGGCGGAACCTTCGTTTTCTTTACTTTCAACACTGATTTCACCGCCAAGCTTTTTGATTATTCCATAGGTTATGGATAATCCAAGCCCGGTGCCGAGCTCCTTTTTTGTGGAAAAGAAAGGATCAAAAATTCTTTTCTGGGTTTCCGCATTCATTCCGCATCCATTATCTTTTATTGTGATACTTGCACCGCCGTCTTCTTCAGACCGGGTCTCTATTGATATTACTCCATGATCAGTCACAGCGTTTATGGCGTTTGTGAGTATGTTCAGAAAAACCTGCTGAAGCTGGCCGTGATCAGAAGAAATAAGATGAATTGGCTGTTTGAGTTCCAGCTGAAGATCAATTTTCCTGTAAAGGGTTTCCCTCTCCACAAAACCAATGACCTCCTTGATGACTTCGTTTATGTCCAGCAACTCTATCTTCACATCGATTCTCTTTGCAAAGCCGAGAAGTCTGTGCGTTATGCTTCTGCATCTTTCAACAGATTTGGTTATGGCGCTTGTAAGATCCATGAATTTGGTCTTGTTTTTAAATTCTGGCTCAAACTCCATAAGATCGCCCATTAGTCCGGCTTTTTCATTTATAATGGCAAGAGGATTGTTTATTTCATGGGCCACTCCTGCCGCAAGCCTGCCTATTGATGACAGTTTCTGGGAATGCTGGAGCTCCCTGAATGCGCTTTCCCTTTTTGAGTCGGCAACCTGAACCTGATGAATAAGTATCTTTGAAATTTTGAAAATAGTTATGACAATCAGAAACGCGCTTACAAGAAAAACTATCAGCATATCGACCTTAAGACTATGCCACTCCTTGTAAAGGCTCTTTCTGGGCACAACAGTCACAAGTGTAAAATCTGTGTTTTTAACTCTTGTAAAAGCCACAATCGAGTCTTCACCTGATGAAGACACGCCTTCAATTGTCTGGGTTTTGTCCGTGGACTGGGGCAGGTTTATGGTGCATTTTTCGAGTATCTTGCCATGAGAGAGGGATTTCGTCTGGATTATACCATCGCTGTTTACAAGAAATGCGTCACTTCTGGAGTCAAGCCCCATTGACCTTACTATTTCATCAATGCTGCTGGTATCTATGGTCGCCCGTATTATCCATCCCTTGCCATTTTCATTTATGTGGTGGGTTGCAAGGACAATGTGGGGGAAAGCCCTGTAACCCATAAAAACATCGCTGATGTACTGGCCTTTAAGAATGGCCTTCTGAAATGAGGGCTGCTGCCCATAATCCTTGCCAAGAAGGGTGTATGGGCCAGCATAACTTATCATGGTTCCAGTATCATTAATAAGGCCAATATCAATGAATCCGCCAAGTTCTGTTCTGAGAACAGAAAAAATTCTGAGTATTTTCTGTGGATCTTCAAGTTCTTCATAAGAATAGGCAGATGAGATGAATCTTATTGTTGAAAGGCGTTCCTCAAGAAAAAGCTCTATGGAATGCCTTGTCTTGTCTTCAAGAACCTGAAGAGAGGCAAGAGATTCATTTTTTGAACTTTTATAATACTGCCAGGAGTTGACGACGAACATGAAAAACAAAGGCAGCACTGTGACTATGGATGTGATTACAACCATATTCATTCTCATTTTTTTGTACCTTGCTGCCGGTGATTTTTCCGAAGGCGGCTTGAACAGGTATAGCCATGAAGGTGTCTTGGCAAACTTGTACATTTATATTTTCCTTCTTCAGCGTTCTGTTTAATTCATCATTCTTGACAAGGTCGCAAAAAAGTCCAATTTTCGTCATTCCGGCCCATGCGGAATCCAGAACTATCTGAAAATACTGGATGCCGGATCAAATCAGGCATGACGCTGACGCCTTTTTTGACTTTTTGCGAGACCATCATTCTTAAAAAGAATGCCCCGGATTTTAATACCTGCTGCCATTATCCAGGAGCTTTCTGATCCTTATGTCTTATCCTTTCACCCGCACCGGAAGTGGCCTTATGGCTTGATATCCATGGTCGGGAAAAGCCCCTGAAACCGTCCTGTGAGATAGGGCTGTATGATGTTATAAGCTATTACCTGACCTGCCTGGGCATGACCTCTACTGCCACTCTGGCCGCTGAAATACGCTCCGTTTGCCTCAAGAATATGCTCAATTCTATGTGCAAAGGCTTCAACAAACTTTGCCCCGCTTCCCTCAAAGGTCATACGCCCTTTCCGTAAAATGCCTGAAACCCTTGAAACCATCTCAAGTTCTTTAATCTGTATGCTGTTTTCAGACAGATCCGACTTTGATTTTATTAGACCCCATACGATTGTGTTGGCCGGAATTTCAAGGGGGCCAGCAAGATCAATTATGGTATGGGGCATTACTATGCAGTTGTCGCCAATTTCAAGAGGAGTTACCTCAGATCCACGGATGAATGAATTAAATCCCACAAAAATTTTTTCTCCAAGATGGGAATTTATTATTTTTGCTCCATGGGCAGTGATGTCATTCTTTTCGAGTTTTGAATTCACTATGTAGGCATTTTCCTGGGCATTAGTTCCCGGGCCCATCCATGCATTATCAAGATAAGCCCTCTGGCAGATCAGAACATTCTCGCTTAGTCTTGTATCTCCCTTTACGACAGCATAACGGCTAAGGGCAGTATTCTGGGGCACAATTACAGGCTGGCCAATAGCAATGGTGTCAAATGCTGTCTGGAATTCCTTTTTGCGGGATTCGACAAAGTCCATGATTTCGCCCTCAGGCATTTTTCCAGGAACAGGACGGTTTATGTATTTTGCAAGAACATCACGCTCATGATTATAGATAAACTCATATCCACTGCCCTTTATCCATACCTTGCCGGGAAGAACCTCGCGATGGTAAAGCTCTCCTGTGTTAACGTAAGCAAACGCTCCTATCTTGCAGCTGTGCAGGGCTGTTTTATCAACAGTTGCAAAGGTTCCGAGGAAACACCCTTCCATTGGAGAGCCGTGGATATTGGCATAATGGGCAGAAATTGTGTTCTGTATCAAAAATTCTTCGAGATTTTCAGGGTCAAAAGAATGGCTGTGCACGAGGGTTTTTACAAGCAGACTGTCTCTTATTCTTATTGATTCGTCTTCATCTATTAGTATTTGATCTTCGCCCGATATAAAAACATCCCCCTTCCTCTTCAGCTCGTCTCCCCTTATGTCACACTTGTAGAGTACGGAATGATCTATCTGGCATTTGCCAAGAAAATAGCTTCCCCCGATATTTGATTTCTCAAAATTGAAATAAAGAGGGTGATCTCCTGTAACCCCATAGAAAGCATAGAATTTCATAAGCTGTTCAAGAGGCAAAACCTCTGCGTATGAATCGACCTTGAAGTTGAATTCCCTGAGATTTACATTAACTCGGGTTATTATCCTGCGTATGAGCTTTTCAAGTTCCAGCATCGACTATCCCCTATATCGAAAACATTATTTCCTATCAGGCTTTTTAAGGGCTGCCCGGTATTCCGAAAAAGCAGCCCATCGAATTATCTATCCGCTCCTGATCAGCAGGCCTGAGCAATGCATGAGCTGTCTTGCTTTTCAGGTATATAGCAGACAAGCGGGCACGACATTCTTTCGTCATCTGTAAGGTGTGTTTTTTCATAAACACACTGAACAGCTATTTCCTTGGTAGAATAAATATTACGTTCTCCGATTTTTTCTATGAGATGGGTTCTTTCAAGAACAGCCATAACAGCTTCCTTGACGCCTGCCAGGGAAATATCAATGCCTGCGGCCTTTGTACGGTCAATGATCATGGAAAGTGATTCTTCACCTGATGCATCTATGTCGTTGATACCGTCACAAACAAGAATAACATGCTTGAGGTTTGGCTTTTCAACCCTGATTTCATAAATCACATCATCAAGATAGCTGGCATTTGCAAAAAACAGAGTCCCGTCAAATCTTGTAACCGCAACCTTGTCGCACTCCTTGAGCCCATGCTTTTCAGCATGAACAAGGCGGTTGTCCGCACTCATTGCAAGAATAGCAACCCTTGGCTTCATAGATTTATATAGAAAAACACCCAGTGAAAGACCGACACCGACCATAATCCCTTTGTCAAGATGGGGAGCAAAAATCAGTGTGCAGACAAAGGAGATAAGCGTGATGATGCCGTCAGAGCGCTTTGCCTTCCAAGCATGCAGGAGACCATCAACGTTTATAAGACTTACAACCGCCATCATTATTATGGCAGCAAGAACTGACTGGGGCAGATTATAAAGAAGCGGGGTAAGGAAAAGCAGGGTAATAACAACTATGGATGAACTGATTACGCTTGAAAATCCGGTAACAGCACCGGATTGAAGGTTTACTGCCGATCTTGAGAAGGATCCTGAAGCAGGATAACTCTGACCAAATGAACCTATGATATTGGCGAGTCCCTGGCCTACCAGTTCCTGATTCGGATCAAGTTTCTGGCCTGTTTTGGCTGCAAGCGCCTTGGCAATTGAGATGGCCTCCATGAATCCGAGGAGGGAGATGATTACAGCATAAGGAAGAAGCTTGAGAAACATCTTCATGCTCATCTTGGGTATGGATAGCTCGGGCAGCTTTGGCGGTATTTCCCCAAGGATTGCGCCTGCACCCATGACCGTAACTTCCTGGTCTTTTATCTCACTGTTTCCAACCCTTACTCTCCAGGTGCGGCCATCTGTTTTGGCTCCTTCAGGAAGAGCATTTTTCAGAAAGAAAACTTTCCCAGCACCGTCTGCTTCAACACCTGTCAGAAGATATTCCCTTAGTTTTGCCCTTAATTCTCCGGATTTTTTCTTTGAAGATGAAATCTTGTTTTCTATGAGGGCAGCCTGATGATCCGCGTCTATCTCCCTGACTTTATCATGTTCAGCATGGGCTTTTTCCTTTTCGTCCATGACTGTGACTCTCTGGGTAGAGGCATCCTTTATTGCTTTAACTTCCATATTGAACGCCGCAATATCTTGAACAACCTCAGGAGATTTTATGCTGTCGAGGGCAATCTTTGCGTCCTTGTTGAATCCGGTTGCCCATGAAATGAGAGTGCAGACAACAACAGCCACAAGAACATTGGGTATCCTCGGATTTATTTTTTTCAGAACAGCCATGATCAAAATTGCGAGAATCCCGAGCGCGAGGGTCGGAATATGCAGATAGTGGTATGCAGCCGCAAATACCCTCATGATTGTTTCATAATGATGCTCGGCATTGTCAACATATACACCGAACATATTTCCAAGCTGGGATGTAGCGATGATTATGGCAGCAGCATTTGTGAAACCGTTTACAACAGGATGGGAAAGAAAATTTACTACTAGTCCTAATCTGAAAACACCCAATATTAGCTGGAAAATACCGACCGTAAGACTCAGCATGATGGCATAGGCGATGAATTCCTTACTCCCGGCTGTGGCAAGTGTTTCTAGGGAGGCAGCCGTCATAAGAGACACAACCGCAACCGGCCCTGTGGAAAGCTGTCTGCTAGACCCAAAAAGAGCGGCTATCATCGGAGGCAGAAAAGCGGCGTAAAGACCGTAATATGGCGGAAGACCCGCCAGCTTGGCATAAGCCATTGACTGAGGAATAAGAACAAGAGCAACAGTGATACCAGCAACAAGGTCAAGCTTGAATTTACTGGAATTGTAGCCCTCAAACCACGTGATAAAAGGAAAGATTTTTGCCAGCATACTAACTAATTTCCCATACCTATTTTTTTGGTAATTAAATGAGGACGCTTCAAAAAATCCACGTACCTCCCCCAAACCTAATATTTCGCCTGCCATTACAGCCCGGCGTTATTTTTGGTATAAGAAAGGCTAGTTAACCGATCCCCCCAGATCTTTGGTTAACTAGCCTGACATAAGCATGGGTTTATAGTCGAATCAAATCTGACAGTCAAGAAATCAGAGTCATAAAACAAAAAAAATTCTGCTCATCCCTTGAGAATACTAATTCTATGTTTTTTAATAGAACCTTGTTTTTAATATTGATCAAGGTCTCATGCGCTGAGGCAATGGACACTATTAATATGGTATGTATGATATTTTTCAACCAGCGCAAAAATCACATCAGGCATCCTTGACTAAAAAATGCCCCGGCGTTAAATAACTCAACATTGACAAGGTCACAAAAAGTCCGGTTCCCGTCATTCCGGCGCAGGCCAAAATCCAGAAGCGGCTGAAATTACAAAGATACCGGATCAAGTCAGGCATGAAGCTAAGGCCATTTTTTGACTTTTTGCGAGACAATCAACATTATTTTACCGTCTTCGGACAAAATTCTTCATTATCTTGGTATCCCTTAATAAAACAGGAATATAAATGACTGATTATTATAAAAAAGCATTGATTCTGATTCTTGCCGCCATTTTTTTATCCGGCTGTGCGGGCATGAAACACAAACCGATTGAATCCGATCAAATCCAGGACAAGCAGCCCGGCAAGACCATGACCGAAAGTCTTTCACGACTCTCTCCGGGTGACTACCCGGATTTCAGGGATGATATGAATTTTGCCCAGATAGCTGAATCAACGACCAAAACCCTGGACTATCTGAATAAAATTCCTGCTTCCAGAATCTTTCAGTATGGCCCTGATTCCTATACAGCTCTCCAGCTCAGGTCTTCGGTGAAAAAATTCAGGGATTTCGTATCCTCAAAACCAAATCATTCGGCAATGAATGAGTTCATAAAAAAGAACTTCATTGTATACAAGGCTGCGGGAGCTCCCGAGACAGGCAAGGTTCTGTTTACAGGATATTATGAACCTTTTCTCAAAGGAAGCCTCAAAAAAACGGCGCGTTACAAATATCCCGTATACACAAAACCCAGCGATCTTCTCATCATAGATCTTTCAAGATTCGGTTATGAATTCAAGGGCAAAAAAATCAAGGCAAGACTTAACGGCGACACATTGGAGCCATATTACGACAGATACGCCATAGAAGAAAAAAAAGCGCTTGAGGACAAGGCCGAAGTGCTTGTCTGGGTTGACGACAGAATTGATCTTTTTTTTCTCCAGGTTCAGGGGTCAGGGGTCATATTTCTTGAATCAGGCGGAAACATGAAGGTTCATTACCATGAGTCAAATGGACACCCATACAGCAGCATAGGTAAATACTTCATGGAAAAGGGCATTTTTAAAAAAGAAGAAATATCCATGCAAAAAATGAGGGAATGGATGCTTTCTCATCCGGACAAAATTTCCGAAGTGCTTGGATACAATAAAAGCTATGTCTTTTTCAAGGAAGAGCCGGACGGCCCAATAGGATGCCTGAACGTAAAAATAACCCCTGGAAGGTCCCTGGCCCTTGACAGAAGCGTATATCCTGACGCTGGCCTTGCATTTGTATCAACGGAAAAACCCGTTGTTGAAGGAGATGGCAAGGTAAAAAAATGGGAACCATTTTCCAGATTCATTTATAATCAGGATACAGGGGGCGCCATAAAAGGGCCGGGCCGCGCCGACTTTTTCTGGGGCAGCGGAGAATACGCCCGTACTGCCGCTGGCCATATGAAAAACAACGGAGATCTTTATTTTCTTGTCCTTAAGCCATGAAATATTTAATAAAGTATCATCAAAAATATTTTGGCCCGAACTTATCAGTATTATTGCCCAGGATTTACAAGGTCGCAAACAGTCTGATTTCCGTCATTCCGACGAAGGCCGAAATCCAGAAGTGCCTGAAAATACAAAATGCCGGATTAAATCCGCATGACGCCGAAGCCCTTTTCTGACTTTTTGCAAAGCCATCAAATAACCGTTTGAAAGGAGATAATATGGAATGGATATATGACCCCCAGGCATGGATCGCATTTGCAACGCTTACAATTCTTGAGATAGTCCTTGGAGTGGACAACATCATATTCATAACGATTCTTGTGGGAAGGCTTCCTGATTCCCAGAAAGACAAGGCAAGGGTCATAGGACTCGGCCTTGCCATGATAACAAGAATTCTGCTTCTTCTTTCCCTTACATGGATAATGGGGCTCACCAAGCCATTTTTCACCTTGTTTGAAAAAGGAATCTCGGGAAGGGACATTATACTAATAGGCGGAGGCCTTTTTCTCCTTGCCAAAAGCACCCATGAAATCCACGCAAGCCTTGAAGGCCCTGAGCATGCAAGCACTCCAAAAAAAGCTGCCGCTGGCTTCATAAGCATTTTAGTGCAGATTGCCATCATAGACATAGTCTTTTCCCTTGACTCGGTCATAACCGCAGTTGGTCTTGCAAGTCATGTCATGGTCATGATTATGGCCATTGTCGCGTCTGTTTGCGTCATGATGTTTGCTGCAAAGCCTATAGGAGATTTCGTTGACAAGCATCCGACCCTCAAAATGCTTGCCTTGAGCTTTCTGATTCTTGTGGGCATGACCCTTGTGGGAGAAGGCTTCGGTCTTCATATTCCAAAAGGCTATGTTTACTTTGCCATGGCTTTTTCAGTTGGCGTGGAATTCATCAATATCCGTCTCAGGGCTGGCCTTACAAACGCGCCTGTCCAGCTTCGCAAGTCAGACATTGACATAATGGAAAAATAATTGATGGTTATTGAAATCAAGGCTGAAAGCTGGAATCATCTCCAGGAGCTTATTTTCGAGGACTCCTGGAGCGAGGACATCGGCAGGTTTAGATCAAGATATGCTTTCAGGGGACTTTCGGATTGTTCATACAAACTGGAAACCACCCTGATGAGAATGGGCGGAGATTTTGCCATTCTTGAACGTCATCTGATGCGTAACTTCATCAAGTACGCGCATAGAAATATGGCCCAGGGAGATTCTGTGTGGCACTGGGTATCTGTTGCCCAGCATTACGGACTCCCCACAAGGCTTCTCGACTGGACATATTCTCCCCTTATCGCCATGCATTTTGCAACCGCCAATATTGAAAAAGTCCATATTGACGGTGCTATCTGGGCCGTAAACTATCTCAAGCTTCACAGGCTCATACCTGCTGAGCTGAAAAACGAGCTTGATTCGGAAGGTGCCAATGTCTTTACCGTAAAAATGCTTTCTGAAAGAGTGGCGTCTTTCAGGGAACTTGAAGAGCTCAGCAGGTGCGCTTTCGCTCTTTTTTTCGAGCCGCCGTCAATGGATGACAGGATCGTAAACCAGTATGCGCTTTTTTCCGTAATGTCCAATCCCCATTCCACCTTTGATTCCTGGCTGCATGAGCATCCTGAAATATGGAGAAAAATCATAATCCCTGCGGAACTGAAGTGGGAAATAAGGGATAAGCTGGATCAGGCAAATATAACGGAGAGGGTTCTTTTCCCCGGGCTTGACGGGCTGAGTAAATGGCTCAAACGCCACTACAGCCCAAGAACCTGATTTTCAGATATACCAAGAAGACATGAAGCGTTTTCGCCTTTTATTCTGATCAGGTCTTTTTCAGAAATTCCTGATTTTTTCATTTCCTCAAAATATCTTGAAGGCCTTATCAGGGGATAATCGCTGCCAAAAAGAATCCTTTCGGAACCGAATATTTCGGACGCTATCCTGTAAATATCTGGATCATAAAGAAAAGGAGAGGCCGCGGTGTCAACATAGACATTCCTGAGAACATCTTTGACCTCCCTTTTCATGAGATTATAAAAGAAAAGTCCGCCACCCCAATGCGCAAACACGATTTTGTTTTCAGGATATTTTTTTGCAAGATCATACGCAGGAGCAGGAGTAAAGCTGTTTTTGCCGGGATACGCATGGCCCACAGGCTCATTAGCGTGGATAAGCACGGGCAGCTTATTTCTTGCTGAGACAGTCATTATTGCATCAAGATTTTCCAAGGCAAGATCGTCAGGAGCTTCATTATAAAAGGCAAGCTCTCCTGCTCCTGAAGTTCCGTCTTTGACACATTTTTCAAACTCGACAGCAACACCTTTCACAGAAAGATCAAAACAGACCAGTACCTTCAGTCTGTCCGGGTATTTATTTCTCGTCTCAAGAAGATAGTCGTTGTGCGCCCTGAAAATCTCTTTTGACTTCCAGGGAAACCCAACAGCCACAGACACATCTATCTCATTTTCATCCATGGATTTGATGAGCTCGTCCGCAGTTATAAGCTTTGACTGGTCAGATGAATAGAGAAGAGAAAAAGCGGATTCTTCATGAACAAGCTCATGCCTCTTCCTGATTAGTGCAGGAGGAAAAATATGGGTATGGAAGTCTATGATTTTCATGGATTTAAGATAGACCCGGGGTAAAATTGTGTAAAGATGCAAATATGATGGTCTTTCAAAAAGGCCGATTCCTGTCTTTTCTGCGGGGCCTGTCCTGGTGAAAACCGGGAGCCGGAATCCAGAAGTAATTGAAAATACAATAATGGCGGATCAAGTCATGCATGACGCCGACGCCTTTTTTGACTTTTTTGCGAGATAATCAAATATAACCAAAACTACGTGGTTCTTGTCCTTTTTCTGCACATAATGACCTGTGAAAACCGCCATGATCCGAGCCTACCTCACACTCATCCCCTCATGCAGGTATTTTATAAGCGGATAAACGAAGAACTCTATTATCCTTCTTTTTCCGACCTTGATTTCAGCGCTTACGGTCATGCCGGAACTCATGGCTGTCTCTTTGCCTTCTACCATGAGGGTCTTTTCAAGGGGCTCGACCTGAATTTTATAAACAGGGCCGAGCTTTTCATCATTTATGCTGTCGTGTGAGATCTTTTTGACTTTGCCTTTGAGCATTCCGTATTTCTGAAAATCAAATGTGTCGATTTTTATAAGCACATCCATTCCTGATTCTATGAAGCCAATATCCCTGTTCTGGACAAGGGCTTCTATCACGAGGGGAGTCTCAGCTGGCACTATGGACAAAAGCTTCTGGGCAGGGGTGACGACTCCTCCGACCGTGTTTACAAAAAGCTCGTTCACGTGACCATTTACCGGAGAAACAATCACCTTTTTCTTATTCATGAAGCTTACTCTGCCGATCTCTGCCTCGAGATCCGCGACCTGACGTTTTTTCTCTGAAAGCTCTTTAAGCAGAACGTCACGGAAACTTTCCTTGATATGCCCAATCTCTTTAAGCTGCTTTTCTTTTTCATGATCAAGCTCGGACATCTGATGTTTTATGGATTCAAGGTTCTTTTCACTCGAAACAGCCTCTTTCCTGGCATCTTCAAGAGTGGACGAAGCAACTATATCTTTGACAGACTCGATATCCGCAAGACGCTTGCTGCTGATGGCATACAGGGAAACTGCCTTGTCATGTTCAGCAGCCATGGACTGACTTCTCTGCATGATTTTTTCAATTTCCTGTTTCAGAGCTTCCACCTGCTTGTTATGGGACGCCCTTGACGCATTGAAATAATCTGTCTGAACCTTTACAAGATCGGCTCCATAAGCTTCGACATCAGGATTAAAGGGCTTACTAGAAAGAAGAGCCTCTATTCTTTCGACTTCTATCTTGAACAGGCTCAGATTCTTTTTCACTGACTCGACAACAGGCTCTGTTGTTGAAGGATCTATCTCGACAAGAGGGTCTCCCTTTTTGACAAAATCCCCGGTCTTGAAATTTATCACGCTGATTACACCTGTATCGAGGGGCTGCACGATCTTTATCTCGCCGTCAGGAACGACCTTGCCCCTTGCCGTAACCACAATGTCGATCTTGCCGAAAAAAAGCCAAAGACAGGAAAAAATAATGATGGCAACCAGAATATAGAAAACCGACCTGCCCATTGGATTCAAAGGAGAATTCTCTATTTCAGCAAGAATCGGCTGAAACTCGTGGGTGTCGTCGTTTTTTTTGAAAAACCCTAATTTTTTAAAATCCATTATTACCTCTAAAAAACACATATAAAACTGTAGGCGTGTACCGTCCCTACACGAACCATTTACATTGTGGTGCGTGGAGAAGCGCGACTCTCCCTAAGTTTAAAATCAAAAGCAACTATTCAACTTGCTATACTTATCCTTGGAAAACCCCTTTTGAAAAAGCTCTGTTCCCGTTAAATGTGGAATATTTTATCATTCCAATAGCTAAAACTAATACTTTTAATAAAAAGCGGCCTCCGGCGGGTCGCTTTTTGAAAAAAGCTCCGCAAAAACTTTCAGGTAATTAGACAGTGCATCCACAATTTTAGAGCATTTGCGTCTGATCATAATAAAAACATAAAGTTTTTGAGGGGACTTAAGGAACTTTTTACAAAAAGATCCATAAGTCCAAAAAGAATTATTATCTCGCTTTTCAACATCTAAGGGGAACATAGCCTTTGAAAAAGGTGTTTTCCAAACCTTTCCCCAAAACTTTTGGATTTTGGTGCCTATCTCCTGTTCAGGATATGTGCTGCACTTTATGACACTATATTGCTGGTTGAAGATGTAGTAGAGCATCCCATAAAAACCATAAGTTTTTTGCCAAGCTTTTTTTCAAAAAAGCGACCTTTCATAAAAAAGATCACTTTTCAATTCTGGTGAACAGTTACAATCAAGAACTCATCAAGCCTGAAACGAATGCAAATGCCTGTAATAGCCATTTTTTTGCAACAGATCATCCGGCCTTCCCATCTCGACAATCTTGCCTCTGTCCATAGCTATGATCAGATCGCAGTCTTTGACGATGTTCAGCTTATGGGAAATTATGAATACTGTCCTGCCCTTGGATATCACTTCAAGGTTCTTCAGAATCACGGATTCGGACTCATAATCAAGGGCAGAAGTAGCCTCGTCAAAAATCAGGATTCTCGGATTAGTGATCAGCGCCCTTGCAATGGCAACCCTCTGTTTCTGCCCTCCTGAAAGCGAACTTCCTCTTTCGCCCACCAGAGTGTCATATCCGTCAGGAAGCTGGGAAATGAATTCATGGGCTCCAGCCATTGCAGCAGCCTGAATTATCATTTCAATGGGAGCATCAGGCCTTGGCATTGCTATGTTTTCACGTATGGTTCCTGAAAAAAGATAATTTTCCTGAAGAACCATTCCTATGTTGTGCCTGAGCCAGAGCGGATTAAGATGTCTTATGTCGATATTGTCTATATAAATAGCCCCGTCGTTTGGAATATAAAGCCGCTGAACAAGCTTGCTTAAGGTACTCTTGCCGCTTCCGCTTCTTCCTACTATGCCGACCTTCATGCCGGGCTGAATCTGGAATTTTATATTTTCCAGAACAAATGGGCCTGTCGGAGAATATCTGAAAGAAACATTATCGAATTTTGCAAAGCCCTTAAGCTCAGGAAGGGTGATTGCATGATCAGTCTGGATTTCCACAGGATGATTAAGAATGTCACCAATCCTGTCAACGGATAGAATCGCCTGCTGGAATTCGTTCCAAAGACTCACAAGCCTTAAAATCGGGCCTGTAAACTGACCTGTGAACATCTGAAACGCAATCAGCTGGCCGATTGTAAGCTTGTTTTCCATAACAAGCCGCACGCCAAGATAAAGCACGGAGATGGTCATGGCCTTCTGAAAAAGATTGGCAAGCGCACCTGCGGCATTGGACATATTGAGAAGCCTGAAGCTGGCGTTGACATATCTGCCAAGATGATCTTCCCAGTTTTTCTGCATCTTGCCTTCTATGGCCAGGGATTTCACTGTCTGGATGCCTGTGACAGACTCGACAAGATAGGAATTTGACGCGGCAGCCATCTGGAATCTGCTTTCAAGCCTCCTTCTCAGTTCAGGGGTGACCGTCACGTAAAGTACAGAAATCAGAAACACACAGACCGCAACTATGAACGTCAGCTTGATGCTGTAAAGGGACATCATGACCACAAACACGAGGGAGAAAAAAAGGTCAATCAGAACACTGACAGACTTGTTGGTAATGAACTCCCTTATGTTATCCAGTTCCCTGACACGGGCCGCAATATTACCAACCTTGCGATGCTCGAAATAAACAAATGGAAGCTTGAGAAGATGTTTGAAAAGCTTTGCTCCAAGCCTTGCGTCTATCTTGCTTATCGTATGAACGAAGATATACTGCCTGGATATGTTCAGCAAAAACTCGAAGCCAGCCACTGCAATGAATGCTACGCCAAGAACGTCGAGTGTGGACATGCTGTTATGGACTATTACCTTGTCAAGAATGACCTGGGTGAAAAGCGGAGTCACAAGCCCGAAAAGCTGGATCACAAAAGATCCGATCAGGACTTCAAATATGATCCTTCTGTACTTCAGAATCTCTCTGTAAAACCATCTGAATCCGAACTTTACATTGTCCACGGATTCTCTGTGCTTGAAAACCAGAAACCTTCCTGTAATTTTTTCATCTAATTCCGTAAAAGGCATGGCAGAGGCATTTTTCTGGCCGGGTATAAAAATCAGAGCCCGGGCTTTTTCAACGTCCAGATTCAGAACAGCGAAAAAGCCGCCTTCTTTAAGCTCTGCCACTACAGGAAAAGGATATTTCCCATGAAGATCCGTAATCGGATTTTTCTTGATTTTGGTTCTGAATTTGTTCTTTCTGGCTATCCTCACAAGCTCTTCAACGGTCGTTTCAGCGTCTGCTATGCCAAATTCTCTTACAGCAGCCCTTGCGTCAAAATCGACTCCGTTAATCCTTGCTATCAGTTCAAGGCAAACAAGGCCTGTCTGCATCAGTTTCCACCTCTCATCTGTATGATGATTTTTTTCATTGCCATGGTTTGATCTGTTATCTGCTTTTCAAGCTCTATTTCTTTTGTGGCGAGCATGATCATTTCTTCGAGCAGATCTTTTTTTGCCACAACTTTTGAAGACTCAAGGCGTTTTATCATTTCGTGCCTGGAATTTATCATACCAAGCCTTGTTTTCTTTTTTTCGACATCTGTTTTCAAATATTGATACTGCTCGCTTAACTTTGAAAAATCCCTCTCAATTTCTGCAAGTTTTTTTGAAGCTTCTGTATCAGCTTTATTTACCGACAACCTCGATTTTTCAAGGGAATGGACTCTCTTAAGGTTTTCCGTGATGGGAAAGCTTGTGAAAAGCCCGACTGCATAGCCTTTTTCCCTGATATTGTCGAAGGAATCCTGGGAATCATTTGCAGAGCTATAAAAATTGTAACGGGCATATACGTTCAGCTTGGGATAGAACTCGCTTCTGACAATATCGTTTTCTATCTGCTTTTTTTTCTTTTCAGCTGTGAAATATTTGTATTCGGGATTTGTCGTGTGATCTGAATTTTCAGATTTATTTATCTCTTCAAGATCATTTTTCTCAGGAAGCCTTTCAACTTCGAGGTTTTCAGAAGAATATTTTTTACCTGTGAAATACTCAAGTTCGTTCAGAGCCACTGAAATCTGGGTTTTCAGAACATCCAGCTTCTCTTTTTCTTCGGCAAGAAGAATGTCCTGATATAAAACATCGTGCTTTCCTGAAAGGCCTGCCACGCCTGATCTTTTCTCTGCTTCAGCAATCTTTTCATGGATGGAGATGATCTCGCGCCTCTTTGCAGCTTCTGAATAAAAAGCAAAAAGGCTGGAATATTTTTCAAGAACAGAGGTTTCCAGATCCATTTTTGTCTTGGCAAGCATATTTTCGCCCTGGTCTGCCTCTGTCTTTGCTATCTCAAGCCTGTTGGCCGCGCCGCCGTAGTCTATGATGGGATACATGAGATTCACGGAAAGGGCGTTCTGATATCTTGTGGAACCGGAAATCATGGTGTCGCCGATTGCAATGTCACCCATGCCGTCCGTGAAATTGTCAGTATATTCCGAGTTGAATTTCAGGCTCAAATCCGGATAAAGGCCGTAACGTCCTTCTTTTTCAGCCTCTTTCCTTATGTCTTTTTCAATATTTGCGGATTTGATTTCGAGGGAATTGTTTAAAGCGTCTTTCAGAATATCATCATAGGTGAGCTTTTCCGCATGGACAAGACAGGCTGAAAACACTGCAAACACAAAAACTGTTAAAAATGTAAATCTCTTCATAAATAAAAAACTTCAGATTTTTTGTAATGCATATGGTCACAAATTGAGGTTTCAAACTCAGTTACGTCTCAACAACTTCGGGGGAAAAGGCTTGTATTAAGGGCTAAAATCAACCAATACCCATCACCTCCTGCCCTTCAATATTGTCGAATTAGGCTTAGGTCACGCTGGGGCGTCCTTTGCCGAAGCTCGACTGGTACGGAAGGATTTCTTTCTCATGTTGGGCTTCGCTAAAGCTTAGCACAACCTACATTTTTTTAATTCAAAAGTATTACCAAAACTGGAGAAGAAAATAAAAGTCTCATATTATGCCCGTTTTTAGTATATATTCACAAAAAAGCCGGGTTCCCGTTAAAGGAACCCGGTATTCATTCATCTATCTTTAAATCAGGCAGGAGCGTGCCATGCCGTGTTTATGACGTTCATCAGATCAGGACTATTTCTTACATCATTGATGTTTGTCATGGCAATACCATTATTGCTCGCAAATGTCGTCATGTCCTGAAGCACTTTATTGACATCTGTAGATGAAAGCCAGTAGCCATCTTTTGTTACAAATTCCTCCACTGCCGAGGCAGCAGATGTCTGGTTAAGAACCTTAATTTGATTAGCCCCCCCCATATCCCAGATAAGATCTGTACCTGAGCTTGTTTTAAAAAGGGCTATGCTGTCTTTTGTTATGCCTTCATCGAACCTGAGCGTATCAATTCCACCCTGATCTGATATTGCGTTTAAACCAGAGCCAGATACAAAGACATCATTACCCGTGCCGCCATAAATAACGCCATTGCTGTCATCTATCAGAGACTTGTCAGCGCCGAAGGATCTGCTTGCCGCATTTTTGACTGTTATGCCGGATTCGTTCTGGCCATAGTTAAGGTAATGGGTAACAGGATCGAATCCTTGCTGTTTGAATGTTGCCTTAACATTATCCACACTCGTGCCTGAATGCGCTGCCCAGGTCTCAAGATATGTACTGACATCGAATCTTGAGGAAGGATTGACGTCCTCAAGCCAGCCATATGTCTTGAAATGATCCATGGCAGTGGTATATCCGGCTTCGAGCATGCTGCTCTTTACATTTGCGCTTGTCCAGTTTGTTTTTCCTCCGAATGCAGCGGCATTCATCTGGCCAGCCTTTGCCTGCAGATATTCGGAAGTATCAAAGAACTGGTTCGGATCCGTTCCTTCAGCAAGGCTGTATTTCTGAAAATGCTCGAATAATGTCATTCCGCTATTCGCTATTCCGGCGGATATCTCACCTATGCTTGCTGTTACGCCAATTGCCTGAAGCTGGAGATATTTGCTCTGAAGGTAGTAGTTTTCATTAAAGACAGAAGTATTCACATAATCCGTCCTCACGCTTTCTGCTCCAGAGACTGCAGAAATCGTAATTCCTGGCTTATTCTGGCCGTCTTTTACATAATGTTCCAGAGGATCGAGTCCATCAGTCTTTAATCCTTCAATTATCTGATCCACGCTAAGGCCGCGAACCTCTCCATTTGTTTTCAAGTACTCGCTGATATCAAACCTGTTGGATGGATTGATATTCTCAAGCCAGCCTGAACTCTTGAAATGATCGACCACATTTGTGAAACCTGCGGCAAGAAGACCATTTTTCACATCATCGGCTGACCAGTCTGTTCTTCCTCCGAATCCTGCCTGATTCAGCTGAACAGCCTTGGCCTGGAGATATTCGGCTGTATTTACAAACTGGTTTGGATTTGTTCCTTCTTTAAGGCTGCATAGCTGAAAATGCTGAAGCACTGTCAGGCCTGCCTGTATAATGCCGTCTTTTACCTGCTGAGTCGTGGTGTACTGGGTGTAACCGTCGGCCTTAAGTTCCGCAAGCTTGCTTTCGAGATAATAATTCTCATCAAAGGAGGTGGCTAAATCACGCCATCCAGGAGCACCTGGGTCTGTTATGACTCCGTCGGCCTTTCCATCTTTATCGAATATTCCTCCGTCTGTAATCAAAAAGTCGAGCCTTGTCTTTCCGCCTTCAGTAATGACCTGGCCACCCATTGCAGAACTTGCGAGGTTCACCCAGTTGCCGTTTTTGTCCTGCTTCCAGTAACCGTTCACAGGAACACTTCCGTCAACGTAAATGCTGAAACCGACTGAAGAACCTGCCGAAGGCGCGTCTGCCTTGAAGCTTATCATTCCGAATGGCATGGATACGTCTGACGGAAGATTAGCTGGAGCATCCTCATGATGAACCTCACGGAGAACAACAGGCTGTCCGGCATCGTCCTTGATCTTTCCTTCCTCTGCTCCACCCACAAGCGTGAGAAATGCCTGGGATGACTGGCCATTTCCAGAGGTGTAGTCAAAAGGAATGGAACTGACGCCTTTTTGCGCAGTATCTTGTATGCCGTCACCGTTTCCGTCTCCTGTTACACCGCCCGTAAGGCCTGGCACCTGTTTTTCAACTGTTTCAGGGATGCCGTCATGGTCATTGTCTGGATAATTGCCCCACTGATTGACAGGAGGAATTACATTCGGTTGTGGTGGCTGGGGCGGTTGTGGTGGTGCAGGCGGCTGCGGAGGAGGTGTCACGGTTTCATTCACATCTGTCACTGTAACAGATATTGCCTGAAGATCCCTTCCCCCGTTCGCGTCGTCCGCCGTCACTTCAACCACATAAATATTGTCGCTGTTTGTGTCCTGTGGAGCTTCAAAATCAGGGGCAGACCTGAAGGTCAATACGCCTGTTCCAGCGTTTAAGCTGAATTTTGAAGCATCCGCTCCGCCTGTAATGGAGTAAAGAGTTATCTGGCCAGGATCGGAATCTGTGGAAGTCACGGTCGTAACTGTTGTGGTGTTTTCCGCAACATTGACGGCTGCTGTGGCTCCGCCGCCGTTGGAGGTGATGACAGGAGCGAAATCTGTCTTGAAATTATAGGTAATATTATCCGAAATTCCGGCGAAACTGTTTCCAGGAATATCTTTAATGGCATCTCCGCTGATTTTGATGGCGTACTCGGTATTAAGGGCCAGATCAGCGGTCGGATTGACAGTAAGTGTGTTTCCTGAAATGGAAACCTTGCCGTTGCCAGCGCCCTGGGCAGTCGCGATGTCAAAGGTTTCTACTGCAGCGTTTGTTGTGACATTATAAAGAACTATGCTTCCAGATGTTCCGAATTTAATGTTCTCTGAGAACTTTATCTGCGGAGAAGCTGTCAGGCTGACTACGGTTGCGTTGTCAGCAGGTGTTGATCCGCTTGCAGCAAGAGTTGGGGCTGTCCCGTCTACGTTTATATAGATGAAGTCAATGTCAGTCAAAGCTCCGCCAGTGCCAGTATTCCCCAAATCGGTGGTGGTTATTTTAATGCTGGCCTGGCCTGTAAAACCAGAATCGGGAGTAAAGCTCAGAGAACTCAAATAAAACTGATTTAAAGTGCTCAATTTTGCTTGAGCGCCCCAAAAGTTACTGGTTCCTGGAATCGCCCAGGAGAGGGTGCCGCCTGTGGATCTTACTTCAACGGTCATGTTTTGACTATCGCCGGCATCGACATCCGTGACACTGATCAGGTTGTTATTGGCGCTGGAGAAGGCAAGTGAACTGCCAGCCATGACAGTCTGGGTAGCAGGCACGTTATTTACAGGCGCGTCGTTAACTGCCGCGACTGTAATGGTCGCTGTTTTGCTGACAATCTGTGAACCGCCGTTATTTATTAATCCAAGGCCGAGCGAGACATCACTTGTAGCATCCTGGGCCGTGGTAAAGGTCACGCTGTGTGCCGCAACAAAGGCATTGATATCAGCTATCTTGCCGGTGAGCGTGAGTGCCTGGGCAGTGCCGCCAACTGTTACGTTATTTCCTGTGGTGGCGGTCAGAGTGCCGCTATTTACCGAGAGCGTAGCCGTCTCTATGGAATCGCCTGCGTCTGCATCGGCAAAACTGATGCCTGCGATGGCAGCTGAAACATCTTCTGTCACGCTGAACGTGCCCGGGGCTGTGATTGAAGCCGCAGGGCCTATGGCGATGGCCTTGTTCGCTCCAAGCGAGTTTGCCATCCCCGGAGATGGCAGATTGCAATTTGCATTTGCTTTAGTTGCGCTCGTTATTGTTCCGCCATTAAGATCCAGGGCGTTTATATTTGCATAGTCAAGATCCAGCGATGCGTCGCCTGTCTGGACAGTATATTTGAATGTCAGAGTGTTTGTGCCGCTACCTTCAAAATAGTCGACTACACGGTCTGTTGTACCTGTTTCAAGTGTAAGAGTTGGCGTTCCTGCCACATCGACATTTTCGCTGAAAACCACCTGTATGCTTATCACGTCTCCGGCGTTGTATCTGCCATTGGCTGTGGATGAGTTAACAGAAGTTACATATGGTCCTTTGTCCCAGTCTGAAACTATCGCAGCAGTGCCGGCGATATCGTTAACGCTTGCTGCTTGCACTGAATTATTTCCTTGAAAGCCACCAGCTCCAAGATTATTGATATTAAAGGTTGTGCTTGTGTTGTTATAATTGAGCGTACCTTCATTATACACAGCACCAGTTCCTGTTCCTCCGGCTCCACGACCACCACCACCACCGCCACCGGCCCCCTGATTCAGGATAAAATTGGTTGAGGCAATATTAAGGGTGCCTTTATTGTAAATCCCTCCCACAGCCGATCCACCGATAGCTCCGGTAGCCGTACCGGCACCACCTCCACCTCCTCCTGCTCCTGTGACACTCCCTCCATAACCGCCACTATCTAAAATAAAAGCATAACCGCCGTAACCCCCACCGCTGCTGGTTCCTCCGTCGCCCCCTATTGTGCCAGAATAATTGTTTCCTTGGTAAGTCCAAGATACGGTGCCACCTGCAGAGCCATTGGCTGGAGTATAAGAGCGATCAGAAGAAATACCAGGAGCTGCACCACCAGCACCACCTCCACCATTGCCATTAGCGCCAGCTGCTCCGTTAGAATTTAAACTGTTACCACCCGCTGCACCGCCATGACCTGAAATTCCGCTTCCACCACCACCACCAAATCCCAAAAAACCTTCATAAGCAGCAGCACCACCATGATAGGCACCACCACCACCACCGCCGCCAGTGGCGGTGTTTCCTGTGATATTACTGTTCAGGATGGTCAGGGTAGAGTCATTATAGATGGCTGCTCCAAGGGCGCTACCGCCAGGCGAGTCATAGTTACCACCGTCACCAGACAATAAGCCGTTGGTGAGGGTCAGGCCATCGAGGGTAACTGTTCCAGATTCTATCTTAAGAACACGGCCATTATAGTCTGCATCAAGGACAACATCAGGAGTGCCGTCATTGTCAAGGTCCCCGTCTATGGTCAGACCTTTGTTAATAACCAGCATACTGTCGTCATTGACACCGGAATTGTCTAATGCCTTTGTAGAAAGATTTATGGTCATGCCCGAGGCAAAGGTTATGGTATCACCGTCCATCGAGTCTGAAATGGCCTGGCGCAGACTTCCGGCTCCGCTGTCATTATTGTTCGTGACAGTGATTATTACAGGAAGACGCACAAGATCATGATCATAATTTAAAACAGCCTGGGAAGAGAAAGGAAGGTCTGCATCTATTTTTCCTGATCTTATCTCAAGATCCCAGTCTCCGCCTTTTCCTGTGCGATCGTCCGATGCCGCTACATCAGCGCCGGTCATGGCAGCAAGGGTTCCGACAAGGGCAGCGCCTTTGTCCCCTGCCCCGAATCCGCAGGAGTAAATAAGAATATCTCCTTCTTCTGAAAGAAGGCCGCCTATTTTTGAAAGATCATCGGCCTTGCCTTTGATTGAGTCAGAATCAAGAAAGGTGGATCCAAGCAAAAGATTACCATCTGAGCCGTGGGCAAGTATGTGAACCGCGTCTGCTCCTGGATGCGCCGAAAGATAATCGGCCATCTGGGATAGTCCGTCTTTTCCTGCATCAATGAAAACAGCAGTGCAGTCAGGAGAAAGCCCGGCAAGAAGATTCTTGGCATCACTTACACGGCTGTCGACAAATACGACCTCAACCCTGTGAGCCGAAGAATCTGCCTGCTTAATTTCAAAAATATTATTTTCAAACTGATTTTGTAAAACTGTCATACGGTCTCTCCTTGTGCGTTTTTATCCGGCATGCGTGCTGATATCACGTTCACGCGGCTGTTTGCTGTGTCTTTCCAGAATGATAACTGGCTGTATTGTTCAAAAAGATCGGGCGGGAGTATGGTGCGACGGATATCTATACCAACTTTGGATCTTACTTTGTGCAGGCCGTGGAGACCGAGGGATGAGTCGAATTCCGGGGCGTCATAGGACACGTTTTCAAAATCGTGCTCAAAATATTCTTCCCCTATGAATTGATAAATCAGGGGCAGAACTTTTCCCGGAGCCTGGGCAAGCAGGTCATAATCCACCAAAAGAAGGGATTCTGCGTGTTCTCCATAAAATGCATCTTTCAAGGCAGTCCATGGATATCCGACAAGTCTGTTGCGCTGGGCAAGCGTTTCGACCCTGCTGTAGACAGTGCTTCTTTCATTGTCATCATTAAAAAGGCGGGTTATTTCATATGGATTGGAACGATACCGGCGCTCTATGCTGTCCATGACCCAGGCTACATTTCTCACGCAGGCAATGATCTTTGATTCAGGAAAAAGATCTTTCAAAACTGAAAGATGGGCGCACCACATGCGGTTTGTGTCGAAAATCACTTCTTTGTCAGCATGATCAGCATAATAGGAATTAAAAATTCCGTGAACAAGACGTTTTCGCTGATCTGTGGTAACAACCGAGCCAAATTCGCTGCCAGCGCCGAGCTGGTTTATCATTCCCTTGAAAAGAGATCCCACAGGGCTTGTCATTCCTGCGTGAAACTTCGGATTCTGCAAAAGTAGGGCTGCGAGCAGGGTTGAACCTGATCTTGGAAGCCCTGAAATAAAATGAAAACTACCTGTCATTATAAACTCATTTCCTTTCTTATTAGGCGGCGCGTATCAAAAAAATATAGTCAGGACGATGGTATATGGTCCCTGAGAACAATTATCTGATATAATTTCAATAACCATCTGATCAGCCTTTTTTATTTACAAGATTATCAATCTGCCCTGAGCCGGTGCCCCCAGATTCTCCATTGGCTCAGCAAGCAAAATTTGGGCCTGCCTGCTCTAAAATAGAAACAAGTTTAAATTACAATTACTTATGCAGAATTAATAAAGAGATGGCTAAATACAATGTGTAACATATTACAAAGTGTCTCGTTACACTCTGTAACACTAAAGGGATCCTCTAAAAATCAAAAATATATTACTATATAAGTAATAATATGATATATATAAGCCAAGTTAACTCATTTATATGGAGAGTAAATTAGATAATGAAGCAGCTTGGCTTATTTGACTGGAAAGAACGTTATA
>NZ_AUEY01000019.1 GCF_000426225.1 Desulforegula conservatrix Mb1Pa | reverse complement strand
CCCATACTCCGCCAAAAGGGTCAGCGTGAGTTCGCCACCACCTATCACTGGATGCTTTCAGCTCGCTCGGCAGCTTGTCCAGATCCCTGTATTTCCTCGCTGTCTTTTCATCCATGCCAGCTTGCAATGCCGAGATTACAAGGCTTTTTCCCGCGCTTAAATTTTTCTTCAATTTCTTCACCTGATTGTCAGTGATCATCCAATGATCCTCCATATCACAACATTGGATAACCGGGTTTGCATTAAGCGGGAATTCTAATTGTCGTCAGGGGGGATTTATAACTGTCGTTGATCAGATGGATAGGTGATAGGCTATTCAGCCATATCATTTAAAGTTTTTGCGGAGCTTTTTTCAAAAAGCGACCCCCCGGCACACGCATCTGGTGCGCAAGCCTTAGAGCTTGAGCACCCTACGAATCGGCTTTTTTTAGGCTAAATTGACCATAAAAGGCAGCTTTTAAAATTCAAACCAAGCATTTAGAAATTCAGGCTCGTGGTCAAAAGAAATTCCGTGGTCGGAACCCTTCCGGCTGAAACATAAAGATCGGTTATCCAGTCAAAATGGTTGTCAAATATGTTTAGAACCTGAAATCTTATGACGCCTTTCTTGTCTTTAAGCTCCACTCCTATTTCAGCGTCTGTGAGCCAGATTTCTTCATCTTCGAGTCCTGCAAATTTTCTGTCTTCGTATCTGAAGGTCTGGGCAACAGAGCCGAATACTCCGCTGTCATGGACTCCGCTAAGCTTGGCCGTGATTCTGTGATCCCTTCTTGCGGCGGATGGCTTGTTGTCGTCCTCGGTATCTGCATATGAATAATAAGAGCTGACGCCCATGCCCTTCCAAAGGAGTTGGTTAAGCGTGAGTCTGAAACCGTTTGAATCTCCTTCGTCTGTATATGATCTTAATATTTCGGCTGAATCATAACCCTTGTATTCAGTTTCCTTGTTGATCGTGAAAAGATTTATTCCGGCAAAGCCTGATCCCCATTCGAATTCATAGGCAAGGTCAGCTTCTTTGGTTATGGAGCCAGGATCAGCATTCCTGAATATCGGAATCCCTGCAACTTCAAGAGGGTCGATTCTGTTCAAAAACCAGGGCAGGAGATATCTGAATGCGGCTATCCTGAAAGTGTGGGCAGGGGCCGGATTCCAGGTTATTCCAAAGCGGGGATTGAATTCTGTCAGATCTGTCTTTGCCTTGTTGTATGGGTTTGCACTCTCCATGACGTCAAAGTATGCTGCCGCATCTATTACAAAACCAGGAGCAGGATTCCAGATGTCTCTTAGATAAAAGCTGTTGAAGCTGTTTTCTGTCTTGCCGCCTGCCTGACCGTCCACCGCGTCTATTATTGTCTCGTCATAAAGAAGATAATAGTCAGTATAGGAAGATTTCAGTTCCCTGTCCTGCCACCATTTCAGCGCTCCTGTCATCAGCTGATGGTTGCCTCTGGAATAATGAAGCTGTCCCTGGAGCTGGGATGCCGGGATATCGTTTGTGTCATTACCAAGTATATGCATGGTTACTGGAACATATTCAGGCGGCGGATAAGGATTTTCCACATTAAATGGAGGAAAACTGTCGTGGTATCTGGATCTGTCATCATTTACGGTTTTGTTGAAATAAAGAAGGAAATCCGTTCCTGGCCCGAAGTGGTGATGATAGCCTGATTCAAAATTCTTGAATGTGTTTTTATTCCTGTCGTAAGGATCTGATTTTGCGTCATATGAATAAGCAGTCATATTGTCTTCTTTTCTGGATTCGATATCTGCACCGTAAAGCATTATGCCGTCATTGATTGTTGGATTCCATTTGGCAATGCCAGAGGCTCCGTTTGATTCCGCATTGTTCGTGCCTTTCCATCCTTCTGTTATGTTTCTTGTTGCAGAAGCACTGAACGCGACTCCTGTTTCAGGGGCGGAACCTGAAACTATGGCAGAACCTGAAGCAGTGTTATGGCTTCCCAGGCTGCCTGATAAAGTCGCCTCGGCATCAGGTTTTTCAAAGAATGAAGTGTAATTGTTAAAGCTGTTATATGAGTTTACGTTTGCTGGCTGAAGCAGTTTTCCAAGAAGGGTTTCGCTTGTATAAACCCTGGACATGTCTCCATCCCTGAAGACTCCGTTTCCATAGAAAAAATGCGCTGCATAGTTTGTATAGTCCTGCTTGATGGACGCGAGGGCCTTGTTTGTTCCCCAGTCAGATAGTCCGAGTCTGTTGTATAGATAAGCAAGCCCCACTGATTTGACGGCAAGATCCCGGTCAAGAATGAATCTGGAATTATACACAGCCTTGTTGTCATTCAGTTTAATGGATCTGTTTACAGCTTCTATGGCCTCGGTTGGCTTGTTGAGGTCGTTAAGTATAAGCGCCCTGTAAAGATCCGGAGTAGGGTCTTTGGGATCAAGGCTCGAAGCAAGTTCGAGAACTTCTATGGCTCTGTCGAATCTCTTAATTTCATAGAGCATTTTTCCCCAGTAACTCACAAAAAGGGAACGCCTCGGCTCAAGCGCAATGGCTGCGGATATATACTGAAGCGCCGTATCTGCGTCTCCCTGTCTCATCATTGCAAGGGCATAACCGAGGTATGATTCTCCGATGGATCTGTCCGCAAAAATTGCTTTCTTAAAGCTTTCCGAAGCTTCATCTGTCCTTCTTAAGGCCAAAAGAATGAATCCTTTGGTGCTGTGAACCTCACCGTTTTCAGGATTTGAATCTTCTGCCTTGTTTATTGTTTCCATTGCCTCTTCAGTATGGTCGCTTCCGAAGAGGAGTTTTGAGAGATTCACAAGGGCAAGTGTATTTGCTGGATCATGTTCAAGGGCCATTTCCGTAGATTTTTTGGCTGAATCCAGGTCAAAGGCCGCCTGGTGAGCATAGCTCTTGATGATGTAAGGGGTAGGGGATTCTGGTTTCAGGCTTATTGCTTTTTCTGAATATAACAGGGCAGAGTCCTTGTCTCCTTTATACAGGGAAACGAGGGACAAGGCAGACCATGCAAGGGAATAATCAGGGGATTTTTGAGTAAGCTGTTTCAGAATGATTTCAGCTTTTTGTGGTTCTCTGTTCTTTATTTCAAAAAATGCTTTTTGAAGCTTGAATTCAGGGCTTTCAGGAAACTGAACCTCTCCTTTTTCATTTATTTTGCTGGCTTCCTGGGGCTTGTTCAGTCTGCTGTAAGTTTCTGAAAGACCGAGTATGACCATCTTTTCATTTGAATCAGCCCTTAGAAAAGAATCCTGGGCTTCCCTGTTTCTGTTACGGTCAAGATATGTCCACCCAAGTCCTTTAAAAGCCCTTTTGACCGACGGGCTGTTTTTTTCATCAAAATTTGTCGATATGCATTCCTTGAAAAGCTTCTCAGCTTCCATGGATTTGCCAAGATCCCTTTTTATTTCCGCAAGTCTTAATTTCAGGCCTGTGTTTTTAGAATCAGACCTGAGCATTTCCTCCAGGCTTGCTTCTTCATTTTTAATGGCTGAGAAAGATTTACCGGATAAAGGCATGTCCATGGGGCCTGAAATTACAGGTATGGTTACTGTCCACTGAACCGCATCTTCGGGAGTAATAATTGATGTTATTGCCGGGGCCTCTCCATATTTAATCCCGATCTGCTGTTTTCTTTCTCCGATTACAGTTCCAAAATCATTCCTGCATCCAACCCTTCCTGAAAGAACCGTTATCAGGGTGGCTTTTTCTTCAGAAACCTGAAGATTAAGCTCTGTCCCCCTTATTGCTGCTGTAACTGAGGGCGTTTCAATATCAATGGGTACGTTTTTATTTTTGTTCCGCATCCAGACTTTGCCTGAATCCAGTTTGTATTCAGAGCTGTTAGAAGGCCCAGACGAGTTTGCCCCGGAACCGAACCATCCTGCCCTTGATGCCACGCCCTTGATCACAAATACGCTGTTTCTGCTGACTTGTATTAGCGTTTCATCAGACATTAAAACAGCTGCCCAGCCTGTCTGTCCTGTTTTAAGGCAATCACCGTTAAAAAGCATTCTGCCGGGTGATGGGGATTCAGATGCGCCATTTTGCTGGATTATCTGCACTTCACCTTTGAGATCTATTATTCTGCCCGAATGATTTTCTGCCGAATAAGCTGTGGAAAATAAAAAAAGAATAAAACAGAAAGGCAAGATGATCCGGAACGTTTTATTGATGAATGCTTTAGTGTTCATGGCAATCCCCTGTGGGTTGGAATGGAACTTCAATCCTATTGAAAATGTATTGGCTCATCCTAAATAAACCATAAGTTTTTTGCAGAGCTTATTTTCAAAAAAGCGACTCGCCGAAGGCATACATTTATGTTCACGCCTTAACAGGCCTTGATCTTACTTTTTATTTCTGACCAGTTCCAGAAAATATCTTCTTTGTTTCCCATTTTCCAGGGCCATCCTGAAGGTATCGGAGCTTCTATCAAAAGTCTTTCACCTGTGATTGGATGATCAATTTCAAGACTTCTGGCAAAAAGAGCAATCTGTTTTTCAGGCATAGGCTTTGGCGCGCCATATCTGAGATCCCCTTTTACAGGATGTCCAATGCAGGCAAATTGTATTCTTATCTGGTGATGTCTTCCTGTTTCAAGGTCTATTTCGACCAATGAACCTGACTGGGACGATTCTATTGTTTTAAAGCAAAGGCTGGCCTCGCTGGAGTTTTTTGTTTTTGCCTTTACAATTATAGATGATTTACCGGGAATTCTTTCAATATGATTGAAAAGTCTGCCGGATTCCATTCCAATGTCACCTTCAAGAACAGCAATATAGGTTTTATTGATTTCCCTCGATCTGATCTGCTCGCTTATTCTTCCGGCAGCCTTTGATGTCCTGCAAAACAGCATCACGCCAGCAACCGGTCTGTCAAGCCTGTGGACAAGTCCAAGAAAAACATTGCCGGGCTTGTTGAATTTTTCTTTTAACCAGAGCTTTCCTATGTCAAGAAGTGAGATGTCTCCGCTTTCATCTCCCTGAACAGGAAGACCTGCGGGTTTGTATAGAGCAAACAGGTGGTTGTCCATGTAAAGGACTGGCCACTCGGGTGTAAAAAGATAATCTTTAATAATCATATTAGGTATTTGGTCAGGCTTTTGATGAATAAAAAAAATGTTGATAACTTTGGGACGCGTCCTGCGCCTTCCTTTAATAAAAATTCTTTTCAGGGCAGGGACAATCCTTCTGAAAAGAGCATGAAATCCATTCTTTCGGGCTGCGGAATTCATCTTGATGATAAACAGGCGCGCCTTTTATGGCAGTATCATCAATTGCTCAGAAAATTCAACCCGGATATCAATCTGACCAGAATCCATAACTTTTCGAATATGGTTCAGAAGCTTTATGCAGATTCCATAATGCCGTCAAATTTTATGATGCTGCCCACTCCGCTTATAGATCTCGGAACCGGACCAGGAATGCCAGGAATTCCGCTCAAGATTGTTTCTCCTGATGTTCATATCATACTATCTGAGTCAAGGGGCAAGAGAAACGACTTTCTCCGTACTGTAATAAGTGAGCTGGGACTTGACGGTATAGAAGTGCTCGGCGCTGGGATGTATCCTGAATCAAGAATTCAGGTTAACGGAGTCATAACAAGGGCTGTCGAGGATATCCCGGAAACCCTTGACAGGATATCAGGTTCCCTTGCAAGGGATGGGCTTGCCATCTTCATGAAAGGGCCTGAATGTGAAGATGAAATAGCAAAGACACTTAGAAATTTTAAAAAAGATTATGTTCTGGAACAGGATACTCCTTACGTTATCAAAGGAACTGCTCATGAAAGGCGGCTTGTTGTTTTCAGGCGCGTGTCTTCTCCTGTATGGCAGGTAAATATTGAAAGGGCTTCTGAATTGAAAATTAAACAGATAGAAAGCGACAGAAACGATATTTTCAGGGATCTCCTGAAGCTTCTTGGCGGCCGTGGAATCAAGAAGGCAGGCAAAACAATTGTCTCAGGATCCAAGCAGGTTTTTGACGTGCTTGAGTCAATGCCTGAAATATGTGAGGCATGGATCACAAAAAACGATACACCTCCGCCTCCTGATTCTTCCCCGGACGGTATGTACTGGTTTCAGCTTGCGCCAAAACTTTATGAAGAACTGGATGTATTCGGCACAAAGACGCCTCTTCTTCTTGTCAGAACTCCTGAAATTGAAGAATGGAATCAGGATGCGGCAGATATGGGTTGTACGCTTTTTGTGCCTTTCCAGGATCCTGAAAATGTTGGAGCGGTCATAAGATCAGCGGCAGCTTTCGGAGTAAGCGCGGTTGTCATGCTTGAAGGCAGCGCAAATCCTTATCATCCCAAGGCTGTCAGAAGTTCAGGCGCAGCTGTTTTTCATGTTAAGATTTATAATGGGCCATTAATGGAAAACCTTGATGCTGATTCTGCTTCAGGAATGCCGATCATGTCTTTATCAGCAGAAGGAGAAGACATTTCTGGCTATACTTTTCCTGAAAGATTCGGACTTCTTGCAGGAGTGGAAGGGCAGGGCCTTTCCGATAAGTGGAGGGCTAACGCGCTTTCTATCCCTATAAATCCGGCTGTTGAATCGTTGAACGCAGCGACTTCAGCTTCGATAGCTCTTTATCTTTGGGCTTCATCCACCGGAAAGAAATAATGTTTCCGTGAAATGCTTGAAAAAGGCAAAGCCCTGAAAATGTTGGCTTGACTTTGCCCGGCTATTCACTTATATGTCTCTTGTTTTTGCCGAAGTGGTGGAATTGGTAGACACGCCAGACTTAGGATCTGGTGCCATCGCGTGGAGGTTCGAGTCCTCTCTTCGGCACCACTCTATTATTTACAGTGTCAGACACTGTTTAAAGCCCCTTGAGAAATCAAGGGGCTTTTTATTTTTATTGGTCCGAATAGTTTAAAAAATATCCTTAAATCCAACCCTCTTTGTTTTTTAGATCATGGCTTGAATTGAAAGCAGAGAGGCTTGGCCCAACCCTTCAATTTATCGGATCTGGGCAAGAATCAGCTCAGATTCCTGTTTTTTACTTATGGGTCAAATATGACAAAAGAAGATTATGATGATCCTGAAACTGAAGAAAGATGGTGTGAGGAGCAAAAATCCATTGTTACCGCCTATCTTCATTCTCAAGGAGTAAAATATGGGCGTGTTGGGGATTGGCCAGCCTGGCATGTTGCTCCGTATGTTTCAATCTGGGCTGTAGAGAGTCTCAAATATCCGGAATGTATTGGATGGTGGGTAATTTCTGGAGATCTCCCGACCGATTGTATATCTTCTTCTGATATAAAAGCGCCTCAGCATCCAAGAAAGGCTATAAAAGCCATGGCTGAGCGTTGGCTTCAATATGTGGATGAATTTAAAAAAGGGGAAAAGCCTGCTGATTATTGTATTGGCAATACAGACTCATTTGAGGAGTTGATGCCTCTGCTTGTAAAAAGAGCCAATTTATTGATTGAATGGGCTAAGGACGACTCGCTCTGGAGTGATTTATGAGAGCTGGATTTCCGGCGACGCCATGCATAAGTATAGCTTTTTCTCCGATTCAATCCGTGTGACGCTTTCCCACGCACCTTTTTGAGTCTGGTGGAGCGTGTAAGGACGGTACGCACCCTGCGGAAATATTGATTCAACAACTTCTCATCCATAGCCTGCGACTCCATATTCATCAGCAAGACCGGAAATACTTGGCTTTATAGCTTTTCCTTTATTTAATGGTTATTGATCAGAAGTAAAATAATGATGGACAAAAAGACAAATAATATGATGTTAATACCTGTCTTTTATTTTATAAAAGCGTTTTAGCCACTAAATACCAACTTTGCAAAACTTGGGCAATTTTTAGTTTTTTCATGTTTTGATCTTAATATTGGGATAGACGGAAACTTTTCAACTGAATGATTTGCTGCAGCCTTAAATAGTTTTCTTTCAAACAACATTATCCCGGATTTTGAACTTCTGGTCGAAGTCCCAACAGGCCAGAATTCTTTATTAAACGCTGTTTTCGCTTGGCAATCCTTTTTCAACCGAAGTGCAGTTTAGCTAATATAGCTAAACTATGATTTTTAAAGTTTCCATGGGGTAAAAACACACTTGATGCCCCCACCCTTTTTTTGGGGTTAACTCGCACTGTGGCGATGTGGATAGCTCTCCGTTATGAGAAAAGTATGGGAAGAATTAAATGACGTGGATTGGTTCAAAGTGGTGGAAGTTCGATTTTCATAATCACACACCGGAATCGGATGATTATGGAAAAGGCCCTAATCAGGCTCAGCATAAGCAGATATCTCATAAGGATTGGCTGCTCAACTACATGCGGCAAGGCGTTGATTGCGTTGCAGTGACGGATCACAATTCAGGTGCCTGGATTGATCCACTCAAGCAGGCACTTCTGGAGTTGGCATCTGACGGGCGTCCGGATTATCGACCGCTCTACCTATTTCCTGGGGTTGAGATAACCGTACAGGGGAATATCCACATCCTGGCTATTTCCGGCACAGATAAGACCTCCTCTGATATTGATTCTCTCCTGGGTGCCGTCAGGTATCGTGCCACCAAGGGGAAAAGTGACGGCTGTTCTGAATGCTCAGCCGTTGAGGTGATTAATGAAATAGCAAAATTTGGCGGGCTGGCGATCCCCGCTCATGTCAACCAGGCCAACGGTCTTTTTACTAATTTTACTGGCAACACGCTTGAGCAGGTTCTCGACAACAAGAATGTATTTGCCATGGAGGTGACGGATCTTGCTCAGGTAAAGCCACAACTCTACACCAACAAGAATTTGAATTGGGCCGAGGTAGTTGGAACCGATTCTCATCATCCGATGGGAACCTCTGGCCAAAGCTATCCGGGCAGCCATTTTACCTGGGTAAAGATGTCGGAACCGTCCTATGACGGATTGCGGTTGGCACTTATTGACGGCTCACTCTCACTGAAGCGTTCTGACTTTTTTACAGGCGATCCTAACACTCATGGCCAGCTCGCTATCGAAAGCATCGTGGTTGATAAAGCGAAGTACCTGGGCAGAGGGAAACCTTTTTCCTGTCAACTCAACCCTTGGCTTAACACTATCATTGGTGGACGAGGCACTGGTAAATCGACTTCATTGGAGTTTCTGCGAATTGCTCTCAAACGGAAGGGAGAGATACCCAAAAGCCTTGATAATGAATTCTACAAATACAGTCAGACGTCGAACAATCGCCAAGATGAAGGCCTCTTAACGAGTCAAACAGTTATCACCGTCGGTTTTCGAAAAGATGGTGGACGCTTTCGAATCACGTGGTCTAATGCTGGCGACAATTACGTAATAGAGGAAGAGATCTCGCCTGGAACTTGGAGTACATCCGAAGGAGATATTGCGCAAAGGTTCCCGGTCAGGATTTATAGCCAGAAACAGATTTTCGAGTTGGCGAAGCATCCCCAGGCGCTATTGCAAGTCGTCGATGATGCCCCAGCTGTCAATCATCGTGATTGGCAACTTGAATGTGATGAGCTGGTTTCCAAGTATCTCTCATTTAGAGCACAGGCGCGTGAAGTCCAGTCTGGCCTTCAAGAAGAATCGGTAATCAAAGGTCAGCTCGAGGATGTCAAGCGTAAACTCGAGGTTTTTGAAAAGGCTGGGCATGCAGGCGTCCTTAAAGCTTATCAGCTTAGACAGAACCAGAGCAAGGCCATTGATTCCTGGGAAAAGACTTGGGAAGATTGCGCTGAAAAAGTTAGGGATATTTCAGGAAGTCTGTTGCCGCTTGAATTGGATTTACAGTATTTTAATCCCGAAGATACAGAGGATAATGAGTTAATCGGCACTTTAGCGGGCATCCGTGTGACGTTTGAGAAGATCCAGAATGAAATGAATTCAATCGCGCAACGTATTAATGAAGTGAAGATCTCCTGGATTCAAGAGCGGCCCAGCCTGGAAATATCGAAAAAAATCACAACGGCGAACCGGGAGTACACCGACCTCCTATATCAACTAAACGCAGTAGGTGCTGGTGATCCTTTAGAATATGGTGTTCTGGTTAAACAGAGACAGGATTTCGAGGAAAAGCTCAAGGGGTTCAACAAAAAACGGGAAACCCTTGCTAAGCATCAGAAGAGCGCGGACGACTGCTTGGACAAGCTTCATGGGCATCGAGCCAAGATAACCAAGCTTCGTGAGGACTTTCTTGAGGTTACCCTCGTCGGCAATTCGTATGTACAGATCAATGTCATACCGTTTGGAAACAAGGTCACGATCGAAGAAGAGTTTCGCAAACTGATCGACAGAAGTAATGGCGGTTTTGAGCGCGACATTGGTTTGATCGGCGGGGATGAGGGGCTTCTATCGACTCTGACGAAGAACCCTGCCAAAACTATGAAAGAAAAGGTTGCAGGTCTGAAATCTACCCTGTTTGCTATCCATGCAAAAGATTCGACAGCCGTAGCAGAGGCCAAAGATCGACGATTTGTCTCCCACATCCAAGGGTTAACCTCCGAGCAAATAGATCGAATCCAGTGTTGGTTCCCAGATGATTCTCTGGATGTTAGGTACAGCCTCAAGGAAGGCGAGAGCTTCAAACCCGTAGAGCAAGGATCACCAGGTCAAAAGACTGCTGCCCTTCTGGCCTTCATCCTCTCGTATGGCAATGAGCCTCTCGTGCTTGATCAGCCGGAAGACGATCTCGACAACCATTTGATTTATGACTTGATCGTAACTCAACTGCGGGAGATCAAACAGAAACGGCAAGTTTTGGTCGTCACTCACAATTCTAACATCGTCGTAAATGGTGATGCAGAAAATGTCATCGCTCTTGATGTGAGGTCTGGGCAAACACGAATTGTCACACAGGGTGGGCTTCAGGAGCCTACCATAAGAGATGAAATATGCCGAGTGATGGAGGGTGGCAAGGAAGCCTTTGATCAGAGATACAAACGAATAAATGCAGGGATTACATAACGATGCAAGTATGCTCGACACTAAACTCTGCCATGAATCGAATCATGTCTTTTTTTATGAGCTTTAGTGACCTGTAACCATTCTTTCAATAGATTCTCACATCTCTGGCGACAGGCATTTCTTACGATTAAAGGGCTGACAACAGGAATGTCTTGCTCAGAGTTCGAATATGAAATTCCTATCGATCATGCAGAACAAAAGCTGAAAATATTTGATGCCTACTGATTGAAAAACCACGTTATCCCCAAAGCCATCAAGGGTTTACGTTAGGAATTGACGAGCTTATTGGAGAAAACAAGAGGCTTGCCATTTCAGAAATGAATCAAACTCCAGGATCAGTTTGATTCATTATTCTTTAGCTACAGCCTACGGAACAGACGGATAAAATCCTCAGGTACCCCGGTGTCAAAGGTCATGAGCTTATAGGTGAAGGGGTGGGTGAAAGAAATTGATCTGGCATGAAGGGCGAGCCGTGTTGAAGCTATGTCCTTATTTTCGTATTTCCTGTCACCGACTACTGGATGGCCCTTTTCCGCAAAGTGCACGCGAATCTGGTGCTTGCGGCCAGTGAGAAGATGGATATCAACCAGGCTGAACCTTTTAGATTCTTCCGAAATTTTGTAGGCCGTATGAGATAGCTTCCCCTTGGACGCATCATTGGTAGAGTATACTCTCTGGGCTTTATTCTCGACCAGATAGGATGAGATCGTTCCCTCTTTTGCCGTCAGTCGGCCATGAACGATGGCCAGGTAGTGTTTTTCGGTATTCTCCCAATTCTCCTGCAGGATTTTTTTAGCCTGTTCGCTTTTGGCAAAAATAATTACACCGGACGTATCCTTATCTAAGCGATGTACCACATATACCCTGTTTCTTGATTTTGGATTTCCCTTGCGTACATAATCGTTGAGAAGATAGTGGGCCGTTTTCGATTTTTCCCGATCAGTGCCAATGGTCAGCAGTCCAGCCGATTTTACCACCACAATGATATCTATGTCCTCGTGCAGGATTGCCAGTCCTCTTGGTTGATGCTTATTGGTCGGACGGTCGCTTTTAATCATATTATCCAATATAGTTCCATATTGCCTTGGTTTGTCACCATTCCCAAAGAAAAGCTGTTCATACTTTTGGGTGGAGGCGGCCTTTCTATTATTGTCAATTCAAGCGGTGGGGAGCTCTGGAGATTGAAATACAGGTTTTTGGAGGAGGGTATTTTATTTTGATACTGCCGAATGTTTTTTATGACCAGCTAAGGATCACTCCAGATCTTTCAGAATATTGCTTTCAGTTTCAAGTAATGACTCAGCCATAAACATGATGAAAGGATTAAGCTCCTTTCTGTCAGCTTTTATAAGGCACTCAAGATAAAATCTTCGCTTTTCGCTTCTGACAATTGCAGGCGGATAGCTCTTTTTCATCAGAATCAGATTCATCAGAAGCCTTGCTCCTCTACCATTTCCATCATCAAAAGGATGTATCCTGACAAGATTATAATGAGCAGTCGCTGCGACCATTGCAGGATGAATCCTGTCCATGTTTTCATTTATCCACTCGCAGAGATATTGCATCTGAGGTTGTACATCAAGCGGATCTGCATAGTAATGAATCGTACCATCCATCTGTAGAACATGATTCGGGAGCTTTTTATACTGACCGGGGTTGGCAGGTTTTTGAACAATCTGACCGTATTCATTCATTGCTGATGTTGACCTGATACCCGAAAGCAGCAAGGCGTTCATCTCCTTAATAAGTCCTTCGGTGATCTTTCTTTCATTTTTGACAACATCGAAAAGAAAATCTATGGCATCAGCATGATTTCTGGCATCCAGAAAATCCTTCAGAGGCTTTCCTTCGACGGTCAAACCTTCCTGAAGAAAAAAGAAGGTCTCGCCCCTACTCAGAGAGCTTCCTTCAATGGCATTCGAGTCATAAGTCCAGTCAATTTTCAGCTTGTTCTGAATAGTTGACCAGATATCAGGCTTCAAGGGTCTTCTCTGATCTATTGCGTTTTTGAGATGATCAACCTGTTTAAGTCTATCATCCAATTCAGGGCTTGTATTTATGGTGTAAAATTCATTCATGATTGAATCCAGTAAACGTATAAGGTCATGATTACAAAAGGTCTCCCTTAAAAATAGCCAATGCCACCTTCTCCTTGAATGCTGGTCCGTGATTTTTTCTTGTTCCTTTTGCCAATCTTCCGCAACTTTTTATGATGGGGTACGAAATCAGGTTTTCGCTTAAATGGCTGTCTAATTTTTCCAGAACAATTCTATGATCGTTTTATAATAAAGAAACACGAAGCATATTAGATGGAATGTACTGCCCCGTATCCAACTCTTTTTGTAGTGAAAAATATTTTAGTGGGCTTAATTTCGTAAATCTTGAGTTAAAGACTATGCTTCATGTAGATGCAAACGACCGGAGCCAAATAAAAAAGCCCGAGCAAAAAATGCTCAGGCTTTGATATTTCAAATGGCGCGCTCGGCAGGAGTCGAACCTGCGACCTAAGGATTCGTAGTCCTTCACTCTATCCAGCTGAGCTACGAGCGCATTTGTCAAAAGACTCGAATCTAATAAGCGAAGATGCATTTCTTGTCAACATCATAAATTAATAATTTGACCTTAGCCTTAAATATTTTTAATAAGCTTTTCATGAATCATGAATTTTTTATGAAAATCGCCATCGAACAGGCGCGGCTTGCGGCGCTCATGGACGAGGTTCCAGTGGGGGCTGTCCTTGTTTCTGCGGAAGGCGATGTGATTGCCAAAGATCATAACCGTACGATTTCATTATCAGATCCTTCTGCCCATGCCGAGATGATGGTGCTGAGGAAAGCTGCTGCAAACATTCAGAATTATAGGTTGCTGAATACAACTCTTTATGTTAGCGTCGAGCCTTGTGTCATGTGTGCGGGAGCTGTTTTGCATGCCAGAGTCGGAACAGTTGTTTTCGGGGCTCCGGACCCGAAATGGGGCGGCTTTGGTTCTATTTATGATTTTTCTGAAGACAAACGCTTTAATCACAGACTCACAGTTGTTTCAGGAATTCTGGGTGAAGAATCAAAAGCTCTGATCCAGGGCTTTTTCAGGAATAAAAGGGGAAATTCCACTTTACAGACAAGATGACCCATTAATAATCATTCGGCAAAGAGGCGGAAACGCAGCCGCTCTGATTATAATAAGGTGTGTCATTTTATGTGAATGGAGTTGTCCTAAATGGGCAATTTGCGTCGTGGCGACGCGCTATTTGTATTTGAAGGAGCAGATGGTGGCCAACATAGTAATTATAGGCACCCAGTGGGGGGATGAAGGCAAGGGTAAAATCGTGGACATGCTTTCGGCTCAGGCCGACGCTGTCGTAAGGTTTCAGGGCGGAAACAATGCTGGACATACCCTGGTGGTCAATGGCGAAAAGATCATCAGCCATCTGATTCCGTCAGGAGTTCTCCAGAAAAAACTCTGTATTATAGGTAACGGAGTTGTGGTTGATCCTGGTGTACTTCTGAAAGAAATAGACTCGCTTCAGGAAAGAGGGATAAACGCAGGCCCGGATATAATGAAAATCAGTGACAGGGCCCATATTATTATGCCCTACCACAAACTGATCGACGCAGGCAGGGAAGAGCTTCTCGCTGGTATCAAAATCGGAACGACAGGCAGAGGGATTGGCCCGTGTTACGAGGATAAAGCCTGCCGCAACGGTTTCAGATTTGCAGATCTCATTGATCCTGACGCTTTTCGTGACAAACTGAGAAGGGTCATGCCTGAAAAGAATTTCTACCTTGAAAAATATCTCAAGAAGACTCCTCTTTCAGAAGACGCAATATTTGATGAATACATGAAATACGCTGAAAGACTTAAGGCTTATGTTGCAGACACAGGCGTGCTTCTTGATGAGTCCATAAAAACTGGTGCCAAGATTCTTTTTGAAGGAGCCCAGGGAACTCACCTTGATATAGATCATGGAACCTATCCATTTGTTACTTCTTCAAGCACTGTCGCATCAAATGCTGCGGCGGGGTCAGGAGTCGGTCCAAATCGTATCGACCATGTTCTTGGAATAGTTAAGGCATATACTACCAGAGTTGGTTCCGGCCCTTTCCCTACTGAACTTTTTGACGCTGATGGCGATCATCTTCAGTCAGTAGGAGCTGAATTTGGCTCAACCACAGGCAGAAAACGCAGATGCGGCTGGCTCGATATGGTTGTTCTGAAAAATGCCATCAGGCTTAACGGTGTTGACGGAATGGTAATAACAAAGCTTGATGTTCTTGGCGGTCTTAAGGAAATCAAAATCTGCACAGCCTATGAATCAGGCGGAAAGATTTACAAGACATTTCCTGCGTGCATTAAGACTTTGGAAAACTGCAAGCCTGTGTGTGAGACTCTTCCTGGCTGGGGTGATACAAATATTTCATCAGCAAAAACATATGAAGAGCTCCCTGAAAACGCTAAAAAATACCTCAAGAGGATTGAAGAACTCAGCGGTGTCAGCATAGATATGATCTCGGTTGGTCCGGGAAGAGATGAAACAATAGTTCTGAGGAATCATCTTGATTCCTGATTTCGGCCCACATTCGAGTACATCAGGCTGGAGGATCGGATTGGCTGTTTTGTTGTCAGGTTTTATTTTTTTGAATACTTGAAATATGCCTCTCCGTGAATAAAGATGTAACCTCTAATGTGGATCGGATCAAACAGGATTTTAAATCATTATATTAACCGGGCTTTAAGCCCGGTTTTTTACAGGAGAAAATTAAATGAAATACATGCTTATTATGGGTATTATGTTGGTTTTTGGAATTTCTGTTTCTGCCATGGCTGCTGATACGCCGGCAGCACCAGCAGCTCCGAAGGCCGCAGCTGTTGTAAATGGAACTGAAATTCCTACAAAGATTCTTGATACGGAGGTTGGCCTTGAGCAGCAGAAAATGCTTTACTCAGGTCAGCAGATTGGTGCATCCCAGATGCCTGTTTTTAAAAAAGCGATTCTTGAAAAACTCATAGACCGTGAGCTTCTTTATCAGGCAAGTGAAAAAGAAGGTATAAAGGTTGAAGACGCCAAGCTTGAAGAACAGATCACCCAGATCAAGAAGCAGTTCCCTGATGAAAAGACCATGGAAAAGAGTCTTGCTGATAAAGGAATCACTCTTGCTGAAATTCGAAGCCAGGTTAAAAAATCCATGGCTGTTGAGGGTCTTATCAAAACAAAGTTTGAAAAAGATGTCACAGTAGATGATGCCAAGGCAGATGAGTTCTACAAGCAGAATATTGAAAAATTTAAAAAGCCTGAATCAGTAAAAGCAAGCCATATTCTTGCAAAGTGTGACAAGGCTGATGCAGCCGGATGCAAGAAGGCGGAAGAAAAAATCAAGGATCTCAGAAAGAAGATTGCTGCTGGCGGAGATTTTGCAGCTCTTGCTAAGGCAAATTCTGATTGCCCAAGTAAAGATCAGGGCGGCGATCTTGGAGAGTTCGGAAGGGGCCAGATGGTCAAACCTTTTGAAGACGCGGCTTTTGCAATGAAACAGGGAGATCTCAGCCAGCCTGTCAAAACAGATTTCGGATGGCATTTAATCAAGGTTACAGGCAAGACAGCAGCAGGCACTGTTCCTTATGCCGAAGTAAAAGAACAGATCAAGAATATGCTCAAGAACAAGGAAGTATCAGCAAAAATACGCGCTTATCTTGAAGACATGAAGAAAGATGCCAAGATAGAAAGAAATCAGGTATAATTAATGGGATTGAACGGAAAAACGGACTTTGGCCGTTCAATTCCCATATATATTGATAATCATTTGTCAGCGGGAGTCGGTCAAAGACCTTTTCCCGCTGACCAGATTATTAAAGGCCTGAATGAAATGAAGTGGAATACAAAAAGATTATAAATGATTTTCCATATCGTGTATCTGACAGGCTCATGTTTGCCAAAATATTGAAAATAGCATTGATTTAAAAAAAATGTTCTGGTAATCAAAGCCCCAAAATTCTGCAAATATTTCTATTATACATTTGAGCGACGCAGTTTTTTTCTTTATTTATAATCTGCTATAAATACTGTTTATTTAGAATATAATTTCGGAGGATCCCCCATGAGTATTATTGCAACGGAACCGGCTTATTCGTTTGACGACGTGCTTCTTCTGCCAAACTATTCGGATGTTGTACCAAGCGAAGTCAATGTTTCAACAAAAGTTACAAGAAATATATCTCTTAACATCCCGATCATCAGCGCCGCAATGGATACGGTTACCGAGGCAAGAACAGCGATAAGCATGGCCCGTCAGGGGGGGCTGGGTTTTGTTCATCGTAACCTTACAATTGAAGATCAGGCACTCGAGATAGATAAGGTCAAAAAATCAGAAAGCGGCATGATCATTGATCCTGTTACAATCAGACCTGATCAGCCTGTATCCGATGTTTTAAAACTCATGAGCCAGTACAGAATTTCAGGCGTTCCTGTTGTTGATGGTGAAAAGCTTGTTGGCATTATCACAAACAGGGATCTTAGATTTGAAAAAACTGTTACCAAAAAAGTTTCTGAAGTTATGACCAGCAAGAAGCTTGTGACAGTTCTTGAAGGAATCACCCTTGATGAGTCAAAAATGGCTCTGCATGAACACAGAATTGAAAAACTACTTGTAGTTGATGCCAATGGCAGACTCAAGGGCATGATAACAATAAAAGATATTGAAAAGATCAAGAAATATCCGAATGCATGCAAGGATTCCATGGGTCGCCTCAGGGTAGGTGCAGCTGTAGGTGTCGGCGCTGATATGATGCAGAGGGCCGAGGCTCTTATCAAGGTTGGGGCTGATGTCCTTACCATTGATACCTCCCATGGACACTCCAGAAACGTAATGAACGCTGTGAGCGAGCTTAAGGCTGCATTTCCTGATATTGATGTAATTGCAGGAAACGTTGCAACAGGAGAAGGTGCCGAAGCTCTTATCAAGGCTGGCGTTGACGGTGTAAAAATAGGTATTGGCCCCGGTTCAATTTGTACAACCCGCATCGTTGCCGGAGTTGGCGTTCCCCAGATTTCAGCCATCATGAACTGTCGTGAAATATCCAACAAAACAGGCGTGCCTCTTATTGCGGACGGCGGAATAAAATATTCAGGTGACCTCACTAAAGCAATTGGTGCAGGTGCCCATACAGTAATGCTCGGCGGCCTTCTGGCTGGGACTGAAGAAAGTCCTGGCGAAACCATTCTTTATCAGGGCAGAACTTATAAGCAGTACCGGGGTATGGGGTCACTCGAAGCCATGAAAATGGGCAGCAAGGACAGATATTATCTTGGAGACGAGGAAGAAGATGAAAAACTCGTTCCAGAAGGTATTGTCGGCAGGGTTCCATACAGAGGAACTGTTACTGAAAATCTTTATCAGCTTATTGGTGGACTTAAGGCAGGCATGGGTTATGTAGGCGCCCGCAATATCGAGGAGCTAAGACAGAAAGCCAAGTTTGTGAGAATTACCGCTGCTGGTCTCAGGGAAAGCCATGTTCATGATGTAATCATAACCAAGGAAGCACCAAATTACAGAATAGAATAAAAAAAAATTAAAAGTCTTTTCATAAATGCTTATGGGAAATATATTTCTCATAAGCATTTTTGTTTTTGATAAACAGGCCTCCGAGCGGTCTCATTTTTTTTGGAAAATTTTCATGTTTCTTTTGATTTTTTGATTGTTCAAGGCATGGAAAAAGGTGCGCGGATAAGCGCCACGCACCCTACGAAAATCTATAAACTTTTAAGGCAATTTTTCAAAAATTTTCTATGTTTTGTGTTTTATACAGAATCACAAGCATATGCAGTATCTGAATATTGTCGGGGAAATATGTTGAATAGTTTCCCTAAAGTTTTTGCGGAGCTTTTTACAAAAAGCGACCCGCCGGAGGCACTCACCATAAGAATGGTGACATTGAATATCCTTATTATTCCTATCTTCGTTGGTTTATAAGGGTAACATTGCCTCCCCGGAGGCATTCGGATCAATGTCGGATTACGAGCAAAGGACGCTCTAATCCGACCTACGAATTGGTTTTTTTTTAAGGCAAATTGACCATACAAGGCCTTCGTACTGCTTATAAAAGGCATACTGCCTCCCTGAGATAAAAAAGCATTACAAAAGTTTCCGACATAGCCGGAAACTTTCAGAAGTAATCAGGAAATCATATTTTAAAATGATTTCCAGAATAACAGTATTTTGCAGGAGATCCTTGTCAAAAATGACAGAAACAGCATCAAACATCCCGGGTTTTGTCCATCTTCATCTTCATAGCCAGTACAGCCTTCTTGACGGCGCAATCAGGCTCAAACCTCTTTTTGAGAGAGCAAAAGCCTATGGCATGGATTCTGTGGCGATTACTGATCATGGAACCATGTTCGGAGCCCTTGATTTTTTTGAATATGCCAACAAGGCTGGCGTAAAACCCATAATCGGATGCGAATGCTATGTGGCACCAAGGAAACTTACGGACAAGACAGCCGAAGCTGACAAAGATCCCTATCATATGGTTCTTCTTGCCCAGAACAACGAGGGGTACAGGAATCTATGCAGACTCGCATCCATTGCCCAGCTAAAAGGTTTTTACTACAAACCCAGGGTTGACCGTGAGGTCTTGGCAGAATTCAGCAAGGGAATTATTGCCCTTTCAGCCTGCCTCAAAGGCGAAGTCCCCCAGAGAATTCTTGAAGGAAAGATGGAACAGGCCGAGGAAACTGCCAGATTTTACCAGAGTATTTTTGGTGAGGATAATTTCTTTCTTGAAGTGCAGAGCAATGGACTGAGTGACCAGGACAAGGTTAACACCGGAATCTTTGATATAAGCAAACGTCTTTCAATCCCTGTTGTTTCAACTAATGACTGTCATTACCTCGATAAAAAAGATGTGCGGGCCCACGAGGTACTTCTGTGCATTCAGACAGGAAAGACTGTCAATGATACCGGACGTTTCAAATTCAATACTGACCAGCTTTATTTCAAGTCCAGGGAAGAAATGTTCGCTCCTTTTTCAGACCATCCTGAAATCATGGAGCAGACCGTCGAGATTGCAAAGCGCTGTAATGTCGATTTTGACTTCAATACTTACCATTTCCCAAAATTTGACAGTACAACTGAAAAAACGGCAGACGAGATTTTTGATGAGGAAGTCTGGGCTGGTTTTGAAAAGAAAATGGCAGTCATTAAGCATAAGAACCCTTCGGTTGACGTTGATCTATACAAAGCAAGGCTGGAGTATGAAACCGGCGTAATCAAGAATATGGGTTTCCCCGGATACTTTCTGATCGTTGCAGACTTCATCAGATACAGCAAGCAGAACGGAATTCCTGTAGGCCCTGGCCGAGGTTCGGCAGCCGGAAGTATGGTCGCCTATGTTCTTGACATAACAGGTCTCGATCCCATTGAACATGGCCTGATCTTTGAGCGTTTCCTCAATCCTTCACGTATCAGCATGCCTGATATTGACGTGGACTTCTGCATCAATGGCCGTGAAAAAGTTTATGAATACGTTGTCAAACGCTACGGCGGCGGTGATTATGTATCCCAGATAATTACCTATGGAACACTCAAGACAAAGGCGGTTCTCCGTGATGTTGGCCGTGCTTTAGATATTCCTTTGAGGGAAGTCGACGAGCTTGCAAAGTTTGTCCCTGATAAAATTAACATATCCTTGAAGGAAGCCCTGGAAGAAGCTCCTGAAATACTCCAGAGAGCTGAAAACAGATCAGATATTCAGGAACTGCTTGAAATCTCCAAGGTGCTTGAAGGCCTTCCTCGCCATGCCTCGGTTCATGCTGCTGGTGTTGTTATCGGAGACAAGCCTCTTTATGAGTATCTGCCGCTTTTTAAAGGTAAAAACGGAGAAGTTGTTACCCAGTTTGACATGAAAAGGGTCGAGCAGATTGGTCTTGTCAAATTCGACTTTCTGGGACTTCGAAACCTGACAGTAATTCAGAACGCACTCGACATGATAAGCGCCCAGGGTAAGACTCCGCCCGATCTTCTGGATCTTGATTTCAATGATCCTGCCTCTTATGAGCTTCTTGCAAAGGGCGACACAACAGGCGTTTTCCAGCTTGAAAGCTCGGGCATGAAAGATCTCTTAAGGCGAATGAAACCGGCTAATTTTGCTGAGATTACCGCCCTTGTAGCTCTTTACCGTCCTGGCCCTCTGGACAGCGGCATGGTGGATGACTTTGTCGAATGCAAACACGGAAGAAAGCCTGTAAATTATCTGTTGCCTGAGCTTGAGCCTCTATTAAAGGAAACATACGGGGTTATAGTTTATCAGGAACAGGTAATGCATATTGCGAGTGTACTTGCAAATTACAGTATGGCAGACGCCGATGGCCTCAGAAAGGCCATGGGTAAAAAGATTCCTGAAATGATGGCAAAACACCGCGATCTTTTCCTAAAAGGTGCTGCAGAAAACAAGCTGGATCTAACCAAGGCCGGTCAGCTTTTTGACCTCATGGAAAAATTTGGTGGCTACGGTTTTAACAAGTCCCATAGTGCGGCGTACGCTTTGATTGCATTTCAGACAGCCTTTCTAAAAGCCCATTATCCGGTTGAGTTTATGGCTGCGCTTCTCAGCAGTGAAATGGGCAGCATTGACGGTGTCGTAAAATTCATGGCTGAATGCAGGGCCCATGGGATAGAAGTCCTCCAGCCTGATATAAATTACAGCGAGACGGATTTCAGGGTTTTTGACGGTAAAATACGCTTTGGAATGGTAGCGGTTAAAAATGCTGGTGCCGGTGCCATTGAGGCTATTATTGAAGAGAGAAAAAAGAACGGGCCATTCAAGACCATATTTGAATTCTGCTCAAGGGTTGATTTAAGAAAGGTCAACAAGAGAGTACTTGAGGCTCTTATAAAAGCGGGCGCTTTCGACTGCACTGGAGCGAGACGCAGCCAGCTCATGACTGTGCTGGAAGAAGCTCTTGAATATGGTCAGAGGGTTCAGAAGGAAAAGTCAGATCCCCAGCTTGGACTTTTCAAAATTGATAAAACAAAATCCTCCCTGACAGGTGAGCCTCAGATGCCTGATACCCCAGCCTGGGATGAGCGCTTCATGCTTTCCCTTGAAAAAGAGACGCTTGGATTTTATGTTTCAGGCCATCCTCTTGACAAGTTCAAGTTTGCCATGGAATCGTATGGAACCACAGATACATCCTCGATCAGGGAAGTCCAGGCCAATACACCTGTCAGAATCGGCGGAACAGTTCAGGCGTCAAAGGTCATAAGGACAAAGAGGGGCGATCAGATGGCATTTGTCAATCTCGAGGATATGCAGGGAACAGTTGAGGTGACTGTTTTCTCAAGCGTATTTGAACAGGTCGCAGGGATACTTTATGAAGACAGCCCGATAATGGTCGAAGGCGTGGTTCAGGGAGACGAGAATGGTGTAAAGATTCTTGCCGAGAAAATAATCCTGATGGAAAAGGCCCACGAGTCATGGCCAATGGAAGTGCATCTTGGTTTCAGCGCTGAGGTTTTTACCAAGAAAAGCATGGAGGATTTAAGAACAATACTTAAGAAATATCCTGGGAATTCAAAAACCTATATGCATATTATCATTCCTGGAGAGACAGAGACGGTGATAGAGTTAGGTAATGGTTTTTCTCTATCTCCAGTGTCAGAGCTGAAGGAAGAAATTAATGGCTTTTCAGGATCAGAGGCGGTTTCTGTCATTGTTCCTCCTCCAGTCAAAAAGCCTGAAACAAATGGCTTCAGGAGGAAAAAGGCTCCTGCGGCGGCTTAGATTCGGGCTGAATTTGCCTTGTATGGTTAAATTGCCGTCAAAAAAGGCCGATTCGTAGGCCCAATTTGTAGGTCGGATTAGGACGCCCTTTGTCCGTAATCCGACGTTAAACAGGGTACCTCCGGCGGGTCGCTTTTTTGAAAAAAAGCTCCGCAAAAAACTTTAGAGATTTTTGATTTAGGTGCGGTGTTATGGCTGATCATATTCCGGCAAGACTCGACTTCATGAGAAAAAGGCTTGAGGACGTTGAAAAGGCGGGGTTGAGAAGATCCGTGCGTGAGTTTAGGCCCTGTATGGGAGCCAGAATTCTGCATGAAGGCAAAGAACTTCTTAATTTCTGCTCAAACGATTATCTCGGCCTCAATTCAAATCCAGTTCTCCAGGAAAGATCTCTGGAGTTCATGAAAGCTTATGGTAGCGGATCAGGAGCTTCACGGCTTGTATGCGGAGACAAGGGGTATTTTGCGGGAATTGAATCAAAGATTGCCTCATTTAAGGGAAAAGATGCGTCTATCATAATTGGCAGCGGATTTCAGGCAAATATTTCTGTGATTCCGGCAATCTGCACACGTGAATCCCTGATTGTCATGGACAGGCTATGCCATTCCAGTCTTGTACACGGAGCTGTTTTGAGCAGAGCTGAAATAATTCGTTTCAGGCATCTTGATCTGTCACATCTTGCGGAAGTCCTTGAAAAGGCGGCTTTAAAAAAATACGACAGAGTCCTTGTTGTGACAGAATCTGTTTTTAGTATGGATGGTGATATTACTCCCATTGGCGGCATCTGTGAAATAGCCCATAAACTTGGAGCTATGATAATGGTGGACGAAGCCCACGCAACAGGAATAATGGGAGAAAAGGGTTCAGGTCTTTGCAAAAATCATGATGTGGATATTGTTATGGGAACATTCAGCAAAGCCCTTGGGTCTTATGGCTCTTATGTGGCAGGATCTCAACTTTTGAAAGAATACCTGATGAACTTCTGTACGGGCTTCATTTTTTCAACCGCGCTGCCTCCAGGAGTGCTGGGAGCTGTTGATGCTGCCCTTGATATTATTCCTGGCATGGATTCTGATCGAAAAAAAGTGGCTGATTTTTCCCAAAGAATCAGATTAGAGTTTTCAAAAATGGGCTATGACTGCGGAGCTTCATCAACGCAGATCATTCCTGTAATGGTGGGGCAGGCTGTCGATGCCACAAGGCTTTCCGATTTTCTTTATGCAAATGGAATTTTTGCATCAGCTATCAGACCTCCGACAGTCCCGCGGGGAGAGTCAAGATTGAGATTTACTGTAACAGCTTCCCATACTGAAGCAGATATTGATCATCTTTGTGATGCTATGAAAAGGTGGAACCGATTTGGAGTGTGAGATTATTTTCCAGCACGGATGGGCATTTGACAAAAGATGCTGGGCAGAATGGATGAAAAATGCGCAGGCTGGCCTTAAAATGTCTGTTCTGGACAGAGGATATTTCGGACAACCAGAGTCAGCGAATTTTTCATCGGACAAATCCCGCAAGATTCTCATAAGCCATTCGTTTGGACTTTTTATTCTGCCTGATCATCTTTTGAAAAAGGCTGATATGCTGGTCTCAATATCTGGGTTCAGGGAATTCCACACAACAGGCAGGGAAGGGAAGTTCTCGAAAAGGCTCGTCAATCTGATGCTAAAAAGATTCGGAAGCGGCTCTTTTGATGTCACACGCGACTTCAGATCCATGTGCAGTGCTGAATCAGACGAAATCTCAGCTACTGAAGACGGTATAATAAAGCTTGCCGAAGATCTTGAAAGGCTTTCAAATTCAGCTCTTGATGTTGAACATCTTAAAAAGATTCCTTATGTTCTGCTTGTGCAGGGGACAGATGACAGAATCGTCTGGCCTGAGAGGGCAGAAGATCTGAATGCGTCCATTCCAGGCAGCAGACTGATCATGGTGGATGGCGCTGGACACGGGCTTCCCTTCACGCATTATGAAAAATGTATGGAGATAGTCTTTGATCATCTGGAAATGCAAAAAAAAGGCTTTGTTCCCGTTTGTAGGTCGGATTAGAGCGACCTTTGCTCGTAATCCGACATTCAGCTTGACCCGGCTTTTTTATATGTTCAGATATTTCTGGACGCCTGCCTGACGGTAATCTGACTTTTTGCGATCTTGTAAATATAAATGCTAAAAAAATGAGGGACAGGGCTGAATCCTGAGATGTATTCAAAAAAAGCAGTATCAGACAGTTTTTCAAGGTTTTCATCCACATATGATGACTATGCAGAGGCCCAGGCCATGGCTGCATCGCTTCTTGGGGAATTCATAAAAGATAGCATCGGAGAGACTCCTTGCGGCCCGGTTCTTGAGATCGGTTGCGGCACTGGCTTTGTCACGAGGGAGATTTTTCGACTTTTTCCTGATAGAACATTTCTCATTACTGATATTGCTGCAAAAATGGCTGAAATATGCCGGGAACATTTGGCAGCTTTGGATATTAATTGTGATAATGCTCTTTTTGCCTCATATGATGGTGAAAGCAACTGGCCTGAAAACAGATTTTCCATGGTTTTTTCAGGCTTCACATTTCAGTGGTTCACAAATTTTGAAAAATCCCTTCTCAGTTTATACAGATCTCTGGTTCCCGGAGGAATTCTGGCTTTTTCATTTCAGTCAGAAGGCTCATTTTCTGAATGGGAAGAAGCTTGCAACAGGCTTGATATACCTTTTACAGCTAATCAGCTTCCATCAATTGACGAGGTCTCTAAGTTTTTTTCTGGTTTTGGGATTAAATCGACAGTTCTTACAAAATTTATCCCGGTAAATTACAGGTCTTCAGCAGATTTTTTCAGGGCTATCAAAAGAATTGGCGCTGGAACCATGAACAGGGAAGATCATCTAAGTCCTGCATTGATGAAAAAACTCATAAAAGGCTGGGATGAAATGGCTGGTAAGAACCTGACAGTAACATATATGGCTGGGCTGTTTTTTATAAAAAAATAAGCCTTCCCTTTTTGGGGTTGGGAAGGCTTATTAGAATTTTTTCATGCGGTCTTATGGCTTTGTCCCGTTTTCTTCAAGATGCTTAAGCAGAATTCTTCTGACCTCTTCAATGGTTGATGGCTTATCCTGGCAAGAATGTGATGATCTTGCAATGAATTCAGATTCCATGCCTTCGAGGTGTGCGCTTTTGTATTCGACTACTCCGTCGTTTCCTAATTTGGGATCTCCATCATCTTTTATGGCAATTATCGAGTTCCCTTTAATCCCAGGAGCAAGAGGCAGATCAGCTATTGCATTTAAGAGTGGATCATCCGGGGACATCGCATCAACGCTTGTCGGAATCTTACCTTCCCATTGCCTTTTTACATCATCCCTTAGAATTCCATATACTTCCTGGGTTCCTTTAAGAATGGTGTCCGGGAAATTGATTAATTTACGTACAAGAGTTCTTACGAGTGACTGGCTAAGGAAACTTCCTCTGTGCGGAGTTGATATGAAAACAGTTCTTTTTACAAACGGGAGATGATCAAATACGAGGTTTTTTTTGATTATATTTTTAATGTCCTCGCTTGCGTTGAGCTTGTCAATATCGCCTTTGAGAACCGTCTTGAGAAGTTTGTCCTTGCTGTCAATTGCGGTCATTTTGGTGAGAAGGCCTCCCTGACTGTGTCCTATTACAACCATCTGGTTTAAGGTCTTTGATTTGTTTTCAGGATCGTATTTTTTGACATTTCTTATAAGCTCTGACCTTAAGTCTGCGGCTGAATTTGTTATGAGTTTGCTGCTGTTGTAAAAGAAGTACCAGAATTGATATTTTTTTCTGAGAACAGGGTCGCCATTAAGGGTGTTTATCATCTCGGCCCACCATACAGGACTGCTGAACGTCCCATGTACAAATACAACAGGAATTCTATCAGGATTATAAGGCTGGAATTTATAAAGTTTGTTTGGAACATTCTGAAATTTGCCGAGGAAAAGATCAGTTCCAAATGACCATATGGAGTTGTCCGTTAGTTTGTATGCGACCGGAGTGGTTGTATCAATTTCAAGGGGTATTTCCCGGTCATTAACCTTTACTGAAACATCATCATAGGATGAATAGAGTTCAAGAGATGCCTTGAAATCGTTGGTCTCAATATTTTCCAGATTACTTTCAATTCTCAGGAATGCGGTCGCAGGGAGTACCTGGCTGCCCACAGGCGATTCCTGAGAAGGTTTTAAGGCTACCATTGGAAGACCAATCCCATTGAACCTGTTTCGTACGCTTAGGCCATATACAGAGTATTTGTCCACAGGCTCAAATTTTTCGATTTTATCAAGTTCCCATGGGAAGTGGGAGACATTGGTTGATATTGTTGCCTGTCCAAATGGAAGTTTTCTGGTTCCATCCTTTATTTCAAGCCCCTCATCCCCATTTATTGTAAAACCTCTCCAGAGCGAGTAATTATAAAGATCACAGGCCCTTCTTACTCTATGATCAAGAAGATTTGGAACCGGGTCGTATCTTTTGTCAAGGATTGCAGTATATGAGTATATTGCAGAGAGCAGGAAATATTCAGGAGCTTTGTTCTTCTTTTCAGAATCCAGGCTATTATCGAGTTGATCTCCATAGAAATATGAAAGCTCTGCAAGAGCAAACACGATATCCCTTCTCTGATCCTTAATCGCTTTATCGTGAAGAGTTTTAATTGCTGAAGCAGGATCTTTTTCAAACAGGTCCACAAGGTCAAATCTGTGCAGAACTATTGTCGTGGTATTACTTGGAGGCCCAGCGCTCAATGGGCTGGACATGTTGCTCATGTATGAATCAGACGGAGACTGTGGTCTAACTCCAATCGGAGTGGCACATCCCGACATGATTACTAAAAATGCTAAAGAAATAGACAAGCCTAATACTGATGCTTTGCAAGATTTCATGGGTTTCCGGTTCCTTTAAGGCAGACCAACACGAATCAGTCTGGAAAATTCTGGGTTGTCGTTAAGTGGTTTTGCCTTTTCATTGATATAGCTTCTTTTTTTAAATTCCTGGAATGGGAGATCAGAACCCATTGCTCCTCTTTCGTAAAGCATCTGATCAAGATATCCGTTCACAAGCATTCTCCAGTCCACAACCGCATTTCCGGAATATGGTTTAGTATGTTTTCTGATGTTTGTAGTACAGTTGCTCGTAAGGGCATTATACCATTCGGGCTTTTCTTTAAGATCATTCACTTCTTTCAGGTAGTCGAGGAAAACTTTTCTGGCCATATCCTTGGTTGTTTTGGGTCTGTAGAGGTAAACGTCCTCGTTTCTGAAATTGGTTCTGAGTCTTACAAGATCCCTTTCATCTGCAACAACGTATGTCAGCTCGTACTGCTTGAAGAATCCTTTAACGGCAGAATACTCCTCTCCGACTTCCTTTCTTGTTTCTATGGAAAAGCAGACCTGGTCTCCTCCTTCAAATCCGAAACTAAGCATTGTATGGGCTATCATCGGCGATCCCCAGTAAACCATGTAAAAATCTGCCCCTGTTATTTTGGAGGTATCAAATGTTTTGTCGTAATATTTGGGGGTGTAGTCAGTTTCTGTTCTGTATTCGCAATTTCTGATATTATGGATGGTCACAAGATTGCCATTGAACTCTGCCCAGGGAAGAACAGCCACGTCAGGCTGCCAGTTTCTGGTGTTTGAAGGGGGGATCATCATCCACCAGATTACGAGAACTGCAAATACTGCAAAAAATAAAATTCTGGTTTTCTTTTTGGCAAAGCCAAAAGTCAGGCAAGTTATACAGAAAATAGCAAATATTGCTGCTCCTGTCATGCCCAGATTTTGAGGGAGATTTGAGTAAAAGATTGCAAAACATCCCCAGACTGACATCAGGGCCATTAAAAGCCATATTATTATTTTAAAAAAGAATTTAAGAAAACGCATTTTAATGAGATCTCCTGAATGTTTATTGGTAAAGTTTCAAGATGTTATGAATACATTATTCCGGTATGTAAAAATCACAGCCAATTTTGAATTTTACAAGGCGTGAGGGATTAAAATTGTGATCCAGATCATTATCTGTTTTGTCATCCCATAAAATAATAGACGGGATGATTTCGAATCTGAAATCTATGTTTTTTACTGAAAAGAAAGTCATGCCGAGTCCCGCGCTTATTTCGGTACCGTCTATATCATCACTTGTTATCCTTGCACCTGTGGAATCATTGACTCCTTCTTTATAATCCCAGTATATGCCATTGTACGCAAGGCCTGAGAGAAAATATAATCCAGGGAAGCTGTGTCTTGGTGTGAAGAAATACCTGTAATTGATCGCTGCTATAAGAATCTGGGGATCATCCCTGAAAAGACTTGTCACAGGGCCGTCTCCGTCTGTTTCAACCTTGGCTAATGCAAAATCCAGCTCAATGCTCTGTTTTGCGTCAATATCGTATCCAAAGGCAAGCCCGGCACTGCAGTAATTTGAAAAATCATCACCAGCAAATATTCCGCCGTTGATTCTTGGGCCTATATAACCGGATCTTCCAGTATTTTCATTATAATGACTTTTGTTTCTCTCCCAGTCCATGTCATCATCAGCAATACATACTGCTCCTGATATGCCTGAAAAAAGAAGCATTGAAACCAAAATGGATGCTTTTGCGGCATACTTGAACGCTTTTATGTGTATTTTCATTATGTTAGTCCATTATGTTATTGGCTTGCCTGATTAAGCAAAGCCTTTGTGAACCATAGTAAATCAGAAATGCTGTCTCTTGATTTTTTTTGAGAAATGACAATAACAGAAAAATATGCTTTATGTTATTTTTTTGTTATTTGTTTTCATGCTGAAACAGGCTTGTTATTGAGTATTACCGGCTTATCATGGACTCTGGAGTCCTAATAGAATCACCAATATCATCAAGCAGGATTTATGATTCTTCCTGAAAAAATCTTTATAACAGGAACAGATACAGGAATAGGCAAGACGTTTGTTTCTGCGGTAATTACAGCCGGGAGAAACGGATATTACTGGAAACCGATACAGAGCGGTCTGGAAGATATGACTGATACTGAATGGGTCAGATCTGTTACAGGTTTGCCTGACACACATTTTCTGAAAGAGGCCTACAGGCTTAATTCTCCGCTTTCTCCGCACATATCAGCCGAACTTGACGGAATATCCATTGATCCTGATCTGATTAATCTTCCGAATAATAAAGAATTACTTGTAATTGAAGGAGCCGGAGGCGTAATGGTTCCATTAAACGCAGATTTTGTTATGCTGGATCTAATGAGGAAATTCTGCCTGCCTGTTCTTGTTGTTGCAAGAAGCGGTCTTGGAACCATCAATCATACTCTTCTTACACTGGATACGCTGAAAAGAAGTGGCCTTGAGATAATAGGAGTCGTAATGAACGGCCCTGTTAATCCAGAGAACAGAGAATCCATAGAAAGACTGGGGCAGGTGAGGGTGGTAGCGGAAATTGAGCCGGTCCCAGTGATAAACAAATCTGTGCTTATTGAAATCTATGAGAGGTTTTTTAATGGATAAAGCAAAATCGCCTGTCTGGATGCCATATACCCAGATGAAGACAGCTCCTGAGCCTTTGAAAGTAAAGTCAGGCAAGGGTTCCTGGCTTTATCTTGAAAATGGTGAAAAGATTCTGGACTGTATTTCGAGCTGGTGGGTCAATATCCACGGCCACGCCTGTCCTGAAATAGCTGAGGCCATATACAGGCAGGCCAAGGAGCTTGAGCAGGTCATCTCTGCCGGGTTTACCCACGAACCAGCTGAAAAATTGGCGAGGCTCATTCTTACAAAGCTTCCTGATAACCTCAAAAGGGTTTTTTACTCTGATAACGGATCAACTGCTGTCGAAGTGGCGCTCAAGATGGCATTTCAATACTGGAAGAACAAGGGGGTTCAAACAAGAACATCCTTTCTTGCATTTGAGGGCGCATATCATGGCGACACCTTCGGAGCCATGAGTTCAGGTTCGAGATCTGTTTTTAATGATCCGTTTAACGAGCTTTTATTTGATGTGGATCGCGTTCCTTTTCCATCGACATGGTCGGATGATTCAGAAATTCTGGAAAAAGAAGCCGCCTCCATTTCATATCTTGAAAATCTTCTATCGGAAAATTCCGGCAAATATTCAGCAATGATTGCGGAACCCCTTGTTCAGGGCGCGTCAGGGATGAATATGTGCAGGCCCGAATTCATGAAAAAGCTCCAGGATATTTTGAAAAAGCACGATGTTCTGATGATCTATGACGAGGTTATGACAGGTTTCGGAAGGCTCGGAGAATGGTTTGCCTGCATAAAATCAGGTACTGAACCTGATATAATCTGCCTTTCAAAAGGCATTACAGGCGGTTTTCTTCCCCTTGCAGTTACTGTGGCAAGTGAAGAAGTTTATGAATCATTTTATGATGATGACGCTGCAAAGGCTCTTTATCACGGACATTCATACACGGCCAATCCTCTTGGATGCGCAGCGGCAGTTGCTTCATTCGGGCTGCTTTCTGAAAATGAGAACAGTTTCAGAAGAATCGAGAATATCCATAAGAAAGAAATGGAGAGCCTTAGAAAATATGAAAATCTTACAAGATTCAGGATTTGCGGAACAATAGCTTCGGTTGATTTTTACGGGGATTCTGGATATCTCAGCTCGATAGGGCCAATACTTAAAAGTTTTTTCACTGAGAAGGGCTTTCTTTTGAGGCCTCTGGGCAATGTGGTTTATATTCTTCCACCTTACTGCACCTCCGAGGAAGAAATCTGTATGATTTATGAAATAATTGCAAAAGCAGCCGAAACAGCCTTGATATAATTAATCTGTGCATTACAATCGCTTTTAAGAATGAGATGTGAACTGAACCTCATTTTTTAGAATTATTTTTCTGATATTTATTAATAAGGTATTCATCATTGATGAACTCGCAAAAAGTCAAAAAAAGGCATCGGCGTCATACTGGACTTGATCCGGCATCCTGTAATTTCAGCTACTTCTGGATTCCGGCCTGTGCCTGAATGACGGCAATAGGACTTTTTGCGACCTTGTCATAATTGATTGAGCTGTATTAATATAAAAAGTTTTTTTGACCTGATAAAATTCATTTTTTTTTATCAGGATAAACCATCAAAATTAATTTGGAGATTTTCGTTTGATCTGGTTGTGGATTTGCTTTTTATGTCTGGTCTTTGTAATTCTTGCCCTTGATCTCGGGATATTTCACAGAAATGCCCATGTCGTAAGCTTCAGGGAAGCCATGGGCTGGTCTTTTGTCTGGATTACCCTTGGTCTGAGTTTCACGGTATTTATTTATTATGCCTATGAGCTGAAATGGTTCGGAATTGGATTGTCTCCTGATGTAGTAGACGGAGTTGTAAACAGCGGCAGGGCTGCTGCTCTTAAATATCTGACTGGCTATGTTGTTGAAAAATCCTTAAGTGTGGACAACATATTTGTAATTGCAATGATATTCAGTTTTTTTGGAGTTCCACAGCTTTACCAGCACAGGGTGCTTTACTGGGGAATACTTGGAGCACTTGTTCTGCGCGGAGGCATGATTGTTCTTGGCGCAGGCCTCATAGCTCAGTTTAACTGGATCATGTATGTCTTTGGTGTTTTTCTTATCATCACAGGCATAAAGATGTTCTTCATAGACACAGATGAATCTGATCTGAATAATAATTTTGTAATAAGACTTATAAGACGTTTTGTTCCTGTTACGGAAAGATATCATGGACAGCATTTTCTGGTAAAGGCCGGTTCAAAGGCTTCAAAAAGAGCTCCTGTAAAGGGAGGGACAGCGCTCAGGGACAAGGTTGTGGAGAGGGCCAAAAAAGGCGCTTTACTTGTTACTCCGCTTGGGCTTGCCCTTGTAATGATTGAAACCACGGATCTTATTTTTGCAGTGGATTCCATACCAGCTATTTTTGCAATAACAGCAGACCCATTCATCGTTTTCACAAGTAATGTTTTTGCCATTCTGGGCCTCAGATCACTCTATTTTGCTCTTGCCGGAATGATGGACAAGTTCAGATACCTTAAGGTTTCCCTTGCGTGCATTCTTACCCTTGTAGGAGCCAAAATGCTTGTCGCTGAATGGCTTAAAGAACAGCTTGGCGAACACTTCGGTCTTTATCTGCTTGGCATGATAGTGTTGATTCTTGCTCTTGGCGTTATCTTTTCTCTAATAATTGAAGAGGAAAAGGATCTTTCTGAGACTGAGTGATCCTAAGTATTATTATTAGGCTATGTTCCAATTAAATGTAGAAATATGTAGAACAAAGTGTTTTTAGTATATTTTCTTAAGGAACTTTTTACACTTAAGTTCCCTCAAAAACTTTATGTTTTTTATGATCACAGCCCATTATTTATATCATTGAAAGTTTTTGCGGAGCTTTTTTCAAAAAGCGACCCGCCGGAGGCACCTTTTTATATTTGAATATCAAATAGTTTTGTATGTATCCTTCTCAACACCTAAGGAGGGACAGAGCATATTATATGCGTTGGCTGCTCAGGCCAGCGCTTGGCTCCGGCGTGAAAAATAATCTTTCCTGTTTTGCATAAAAAATGTAATTAATTTCATTCGTTTTAAAAATCATGATGCACCATTTCACTGTTTTGTCACTAACCAAACTCAAAGAAAGAGATCTATTATGAAATTCAAATCCCTTGTAGTATGTGAAACCTGTCTCGTGGATGGCCGCACAAATGCACTTTCCTTTATCAATATTCTTGAAGAAATCAATCTCACAACTGTTCCTGCAATGATCCACAAGGTTAATGTAATTGCGATGCTCGGACAGGATTTCCCGGGCGAAAACCCCATGATTCCCCTTGATATTGTTGTAACCCTTGATGGAGAGCAGATACTCTCCCAGCCGATTACAGTCGATTTTAAGGGAAGACAGGATACCAGATTCATACTCGAGATCAATGGCGTGCCTTTGAAAGCAGGCGGGCTTCTCAAGTTTTCAGTTAATCAGAATGGCAAAGAAATGCTTGAATATGTAGTGAAGGTTCACATGCAGGATCAGCTTGTTAACAGGCCTCAGTAACAGTACACAAAACTATTTCGGAGGTAAGAATGAAGGTTAATAACCGTTTCAGAAGTTTTTTGATTATGGCCGCTGGTATGGCTGCTGTTTCTATTTGTGTCGCAGCCCCTGGGTTTGCAGAAAAAAATAAGGACAAGAATAAGAACAAACATAATGATTCTTTTTCTTCCCAGATGGAGCAGGAGATTATTAATGAAGGTAATGCTCTAAAGGGAGAGGCAAACAAGGAAAAGGATAAGGCCGTTGAGCATGGAAAAACTAAAACAAACGATGCTTTTAAGGTCTTTTCTAATACCGAGAAGGACGCAATACATAGTTATTATACCGTACAGAACCAGAATCTTCCTCCAGGACTTGCAAAAAAAGTTGCTGGCGGCGGAAGCCTTCCTCCGGGATGGCAGAAGAAAGTTAACAAGGGAGAAGTTATTCCTGCTGACATCTACAAGCATGGGGAGCCTCTGCCAAAAGACATAATGATTCAGCTTCCGCCCCTTGCTGCCGGGACGTCTCTCATGAAAATAGACAACAGGATTGTAAAGGTCGCGGATGCCACAAAGACAATTATAGACGTTATTGATCTGCCATAGTTCTGGACAGACTATTTCATTTGTTTTTTAAGAGAAAATAATTCTGGGGAATATGTTGTAAAAAGTTCCCCAGATTCTCTAACAGTTTTTAGCTTTTTTTACCTTCTTCTCCTGCATTATTTTCAATCTGCTCAGAATATCCGCAGCTTGGGCATTTCAGGAAATTGCCCTGTATCTTGGAAGATTTCTCAGACAGGAAGCCATGGCCGCAGTCAGGGCATTTTTTGTCCACTGGTTTGTCCCAGGTTGCGAAATCACAATCAGGATATTTGCTGCATCCGTAGAAAATTTTGCCTCGCTTTGAGCGTTTTTCCCCTATTTGTCCTGTGCATCCCTGATTAGGGCAGGCCACGGGCTGGAAAGAGGATGCTCCCTGGCCTTGATTCATGGATTCGGTGTGCTTGCACGCAGGATATCCACTGCATGCCAGGAAATCCCCGAATCTGCCGTGCTTTACAACCAGAGGTTTTTCACATTTGGGGCAGGTCTTGTCTGTCTGGAGAGTAGGCACTGGCGCGACAGGATTTATTTTGCCGTGTTCGTCCCTTGTGTAATTACATGAATACGAACAGTCCGGATATTTTTCACACGCTAGAAAAGGGCCGTTTTTCCCGGTCTTGATCTTTAGTTCGCCTTCGCACTGAGGGCATTTTATGCCTGAAGGAAGACCAACTCCTTTGACGCTGAGCATATTCTTTGCCGCAGAGTCTAACTTTTCAGTAAAATGCTCATAAAAGTCTTTGAGAATATTCTGATACTGAGTTTCTCCGGTCTCAATTTTGTCGAGATTTTCCTCAAATTTTGCTGTGAACTCGACATCCATTTCAACAGGGAAATTTTCTGTAAGAAGATCATTTACTATGAGTCCAAGTTCGCTTGGTCTGAAATATCTGTTCAGGAGCTCCACATAGCCTTTGCTCTGGATCGTAGTCAAGATAGTGGCGTATGTACTTGGTCTTCCAATTCCGTTCTCTTCGAGCTCTTTCACAAGCGTTGCTTCCGAGAATCTCGGAGGTGGCTGGGTGAAATGCTGCTTTGGTTCTATTTTTTCGCACGCTACTTCCATGCCCTCTTCAATACCTTTGGGCATCAGCTGCTTGTCAGGCTGATCCTGATCATCGTCGGATGACATGTAAAGGGCCATGAAACCAGGAAATTTAACTGTTGAACCTGTAACCGTGAATATGAACTCACCGTTTCTGATAGCAACCGTATTCTGTTCAATTATTGCCTGTGTCATCTGGGACGCGACGAATCTTTTCCATATCAGTTCGTAAAGGGCCAGATGGTCTTTGTCCAGGAAAGACGAAACTCTTTCAGGCGTCAGGCTTATGTTTGTCGGTCTGATGGCTTCATGGGCATCCTGGGCTTTGTTTTTGTTTGTAAAATATCTTGGCTCTTTCTGGGCGTATTCCGGCCCCATATTGTTTCTGACAAAATCCAGGGCTTCAATTGCGGCTTCAGTTGCGATACGCGTAGAGTCGGTACGCATATATGTTATGAGTCCCACTGGCTCACCGTTGATTTCAACACCTTCATAAAGATGCTGGGCAACCATCATTGTTTTTTTTGCGGTGAAGCGGAGTTTTTTGATGGCTTCCTGCTGAAGCTTGCTTGTTATAAAAGGCGGAAGCGGATTTCTATGAGAAGTCTTTTTTGATATTTTATCAACTATATACGGCTTGCCGCTGAGCTCGTTTAAAATATTTTCAGCCTCTGACTGGTTTGAAATGCTTATTTTCTCACCTGATTTTTTAGCAAGCTTTGCAGTGAAAGGCGGCGGAGTCGGGCCGTTAAGAAGGGCTGAAATCGTCCAGTATTCTTCAGGGGTAAAGGCCATTATTTCCTTTTCCCTGTCACAGATGATTCTTAAGGCCACGGACTGAACCCTGCCTGCGCTTAATCCTGTCTGAACCTTTTTCCAGAGAAGAGGCGATAGATGATATCCCACCAGGCGGTCAAGTATTCGCCTTGTCTGCTGGGCATCATATTTGTTGTGGTTCATTTCGCCTCGGGACTTTAAAGCCTCGGCTATGCCTGTTTTGGTCAGCTCGTGGAAAAGTACCCTGAAGAAGGTTCTGCCCTTTTTCTGGAGAATGTCTGCTGTATGATATGCAATCGCCTCTCCTTCACGGTCAGGGTCGGGCGCGAGGTATATTTCTGTAGAATCCTTGGCCGCAGACTTAAGCTCATTTATTACCTTCTGCTTGCCTTTTATGACCTCGTAATGGGGTTTGAAATTATCTTCAATGTCAATACCCATAGTGTTTGTAGGAAGGTCTTTAATATGTCCGGCAGTGGCTGCAACATCGAATTCATTGCCCACATATTTTTTTATGGTTTTAACTTTTGTCGGTGATTCTACTATTATTAACGGTTTAGCCAATTCTTGTCCTCTTTAAGCGCGTATAATTTTCCGGGTAGCTGATGTATCAGCCCCTTTAACTCAAGTTCAAGGAGTATGCAAGATACTTTTCCCGGTTCAAGTCCGCATTTTCTTCCTATTTCATCTATATGCAAGGGGTATGCATCAAGTTTAGCCATGACTTTTTTTTCTGTTTCATCAAGGTTTGCCATATGAATTGTTGCATCAGAAGCGTTTGATTGCATTGTGGCCTTGCTTTTTAAAAGGTACGGCAGTTCTTCAATAATGTCTTCCGCATTTTCTATCAGCCTTGCTCCCTGCTTCAGGAGACTGTGAGTCCCTGAACTTTTGCTGGAGTTTATGCTTCCAGGAACAGCGAAGACCTCTCTGCCCTGTTCCGCTGCCAGCCTTGCGGTTATGAGAGATCCGCTTTTGTTTCCTGCCTCAACTACAACAACTCCGTTTGAAAGTCCGCATATGATTCTGTTTCTCATCGGGAAATTTCTGGCTTCAGGCCCTTCATTAAGAGCAAACTCTGAAATAACCGCCCCGTTTTCCGAGATTTTGTGAAAGAGCTTTATATTCTCGGGCGGATAAATCCGTTTCAGACCGCTGCCAAGTACAGCGATGGTTCTTCCCATTCCCTGGAGCGAGCCTTCGTGGGCAGATGTGTCTATGCCCCTTGCCATACCGCTTACAACTTCTATCCCTAACCCAGCAAGATTTTTTGCGAGTCGGCCTGCTGTTTCGATTCCGTAGTAAGTAGCATTTCTTGAGCCAACTATGGCTATTTTCGGAGTTTCGGCAAGGAGATTGCCGTAGACATACAAATATGGAGGCGGATCCGGTATCTCTTTCAAAATAGACGGGTAATCAGCGTTATTGTAAGTTATTATCTTTATGTCTGATTTTCCCGCAAGATCAAGTTCTTTTAAAATGTCAGTTGAAGTCTTTGTTCCGCTTATTCTTTTTGCAAGGTTTTCCGATATTCCTGCCTTTTCAAATAAATCCTTCCATGAAGCTGACAAAACAGTTTCGGGAGTGTCAAAGGCATTAATCAGCTTTTTGAAAGTTATGTTTCCGACACCGTTTACGGCTTTTAGGGTCAGCCAGGGAGCTATGATATGGTTAGAGTGCATTTTTTATCAGGGCTTTTCCAGCATTGAAAGCGCGACAGCACCCTGCTGGGAAAATGGATACGTAGATACAGTTTTTTTGAAATAGACAATCGATTCTTCTCTGTTTCCCATTGCCTGGTATGCATAGCCAGCTTTTAAAAGAGACGAAGGCGCTTTTTCCGAGTCAGGATATTTTTCAGCCACTATTTTGAAAGCCTCTATTGCCTCATCATATTTTTTAAGGCCAAACAGACTTTCTCCTTTCCAGTAAAGGGAATTGTCCAAAAGGTCATTTCCCGGAAAATATAAGACAATTTCATCAAATAGGATTGCCGCGCTTTCAAAATTTTTTGATTTATAGGCATCCATTGCTTTTTTATAAATAACATCAGGAGACTCTTTGGGCTTTTCTGCCGATGTCTTTTTTTCAGTTTCAGACCCATGTTGCTGGTTTTGTTGGGGTTGTGTTTCTTCTATTTTTTTTTCAGCATGTTCTGGAGCAGGATGTGCATCAGAAGGTGTTTCATGGTCTTGTTGATTTAATTCTGATTCAAGAGGTTTTTCATCCCTGGCATGCTTTTGGGACTCTTCCATATTGGCAAGGATTTTATCAACTTTTTTTAAGATTTCATCAATTTTTTTCTCTGTTTCTATCTGGCTGTCTCCTGCCTTGGCTGACTCATTTTTTTTTTCAGCATCTTTTTTTTTGAAGAAATCGCAGGCCTGCAATGACATTCCTGACAGAATGATCGCGGAAGAAAACAAGATGCTTTTAAGGGGCAAGGTTGAGGAGAATATTTTTTTCATCTGTTTGGCCTGCAAAAAAGGCGGCCTTTCGGCCGCCTCTAAGATCTTTAAATTATGTCTGGGCGATAGGTTTTTTTGAACGCTTGGTTTCAAGCGCATAAACTATGGCACCTGCTACATAAATGGAGGAATAGGTTCCTGTGAATATTCCTATGATCATTGCGAATGTAAAATCCTTTATCGATCCTGATCCCATCAGGTAAAGCGGAGTAATGGATATCAGCGTAAGGAGAGATGTCAGGATTGTTCTGCTCAGAGTATCATTGATACTCTTGTTCATGAGCTCTCCAAAGGTCAGTTTACCCTTATTGCTCTTTATTGTTTCCCTGACCCTGTCAAAAACGATGATGGTGTCATTCAGTGAATAACCTATGATCGTGAGGATGGCCGCTATGACAGGCAGGTTGAATTCAAGCTTCAGAACAGAGAAGAATCCAACCGTTATTATTACGTCATGGATAAGGGATGCTATGGCTCCTAAAGCGAATTTATGACCAAGCATCCAGAACATGACCAAGCTGACAATAAGGGCTATTCCTATCAGGATCGGTATGCTTACGTTGAATAGCGAAACAAGATACACTATTCCTATCAGTACGCCGCTGGCAAAAATGCTTTCGCCCCATTTCATCTCGAAACGGCCGGAAATATAGATGGCTATGAAAAGAAGGGCAAAAAATATGGCCATAAGCGCCATTTTTCTTAGCTCGCCGCTTACCTGGGGGCCAACCACATCTACGCTTAGTATTTCAATCTTTGCGTTTGTAGTTTCTTCAAGCTTCTTTTTCATATCATCCGTGAATCCCTGGCCACCCTTGATCTGGGACTGGGTTCTGAGTATGAATCTGTTTTCTTCAGGCTTTCCTGAATTCTGAAGACTCGGATCATCTATCCCGATGTTCTTGAGAGCCTCTCTTAAATCATCTGCATGCAGCTGTTTGTCAGCCTTTAACTCGATCTGGGCGCCTCCGACAAAGTCAACCCCGTATCTTGGGCCGCTATGATATACGAGCGATATGATCGTTATCACTATAAGGGCGCAGGAAAAGGCTGCTGCTATTTTCCATTTTCCAATGAAGTCAAAGTTAGTTCCTGGTTTAATGAATTGCATGGTCATCCTTTCCAATATTAAATACTGATTGTCTTTCTTTCAGGATTTGACAGAATCATTTCAAAAATTCCCCTGGTCAGAATTATGGCTGTGTACATACTCGCAAGAACGCCTATTGTGAGGGTAACTGCAAATCCTTTGACAGGGCCTGTACCAAACTGGAAAAGAACTATTGTTGATATGAGGGTTGTGATATTGGCATCAAGAATTGTCACAGTCGCTATCTCATAGCCTGAATTTACGGCAGCCCTGAGAGTCTTGCCTGCCCTCAGCTCTTCCCTGATTCTTTCATAGATCAGTACATTGGCGTCAACTGCTATGCCTATGGTCAGGATTATGCCGGCAATGCCAGGAAGAGTAAGTGTTGCTCCAAGCATGGCAAGCACTGCGCCTATCACAAGGATGTTCACCAAAAGCGCTATATTGGCAATAAGGCCTGCAAACCTGTAATAAACAAGCATGAAACAGACTACAATCAACAATCCAATAAGTGCGGATGTGACTCCAAGGCGGATCGAGTCAGCTCCGAGCGCAGGGCCTACGAGTCTTTCTTCCTGAATCACAACAGGAGCCGGAAGAGCACCTGCCCTTAAGACAACCGCAAGGTCCTTGGCCTCGTCAAGGGTGAAATTACCTGTGATTCTTGCTGTTCCCCCGGAAATTTTATCCTGAATTACAGGCGCTGAATAAACCTTGTTGTCCAGTATTATTGCAAGTCGTTTCTGAACATTTTCCCCGGTGATTCTTTCAAATATTCTCGAACCTTTTTTGTCGAACGTGATTGTTACGTGGGGCTTGTTGTAATTCTGGGAATCAATCTGAACCCTTGCGTCTGTAATCGTGTCGCCGGACAAAAGAGCCTGTTTCTTTATAAGAAAAGGCTTTGGCGAAGACTTGCCTGACTCGGCGTCTTTTTCATTCTGGTACAGAACCTGGGTGCCCGGAGGAGGACTATCTATGCTGCCTGAGTCTTCAACAAGCTTGAACTCGAGAAGGGCGGTCTTTCCGATCAGATCCTTTGCCCTCTGGGAATCCTGGATGCCAGGAAGCTGTATTATGATACCCTTTTCGCCATGTTTTCTTATGTCAGGTTCAGCAACACCGAAAGCGTCAATTCTGTTTCTTATTGTCTCAAGAGCCTGGTCAACTGACATTTTTTTTATGTTATTAACCTCTTCGGCAGGGAAGGCCATGGTTACAGTATACGCATCACCCTGGGAAGATTCGTTTGTCTGCTTCAGTGTTCCGAATTCCTTTTTCATGGATTCCTGAAGCTTTTCCTTGTCCGCCTTTGATTTAAGACTTATTTCAATGGACTTGGACTCTTTGACGAATTTGACCGCGTCATATTGGATCTGATCCCTGCGGAGAAGAACTTTTACTTCTTCGCTCATTCTTTCAAGGGATTTTTCGACAGCCACATCTGATTGTACATCAAGTACAAGATTCATCCCGCCCTGGAGGTCAAGCCCAAGATTGATTTTCTTGTTGGGCCAGATTCCTTCCTTGAAAGTCGGTGCCACGAATGTGGCTGATATGACGATTACAGCAATCGCCGTGATTAGTTTCCATGAATAGTTTTTCAAGACTGCATCCTTTCTGCTTTAGAATGGTTTTCTTGATAAAAGTGGTTTCTGAAAAATCAGTAAGGATAAAAAACCCGGCTATTCAGCCGGGTTATTTTTATTTGCCTTCTTTAGCTTTCTGGTTGGCAGCGTTGAGAACTGTATTGACGCATGCCTTGTCCAGCTTGATTTCCAGCTTGTCAGCTATTTCAAGATGCACTGTGGTTTCGGATACGGAGGTTACTGTACCGTAGATTCCTCCGGAGGTGACAATCTTGTCGCCTTTTTTGATGTTATTCATCATTTCTTTGTGTTCTTTCATTTTTTTCTGCTGTGGACGAATCAGAAGAAAATAAATGATCACAAACATGATCAGAATTGGAATAAACTGGGCGAAAGCTCCGCCAGGCGCCTGGGTTGCCGCGCCGCTCTGTCCCATTGCATAAGCAGTGCCTATCAAGATTCTACCTCCATACTACTTTAATTCTACAGACATTAAGGTTAACAGAAAAAATGTATCAAACCAAAGGAATCAAAACAAAATGCCACTAGTAAAGCCTAAATAGTTAGTATTAAAGCTTTTTCAAATATTTTCGGCCCATGTGAGGTTTTGAATTCGATATGGTATAGCCTAAAAAACCAGCCCTGTCTAATAATACGAATCGCTAAATGATTCAACTATTTCTGAAGGACTAATCCAAACAATATCAGGACGAGGTGATTTCCCTCGCCATTGGTGCAATCCCGTGTTCGCCCAGTATTGTTATTGTAATTCCTTTTTTTGTTTCGATATCATAGAGTTCGGATCTTTTATTGTTCAGAATATAGTTTGCAACATTTACTGGCAAAGATGCTTTTATCTGGGTTATTCCCTGCTTAAGTGACTCTGTTCTGAGTTCTCTCAAAAAAGCAAGTCCAAGGGCTTCGGTTGAAAGAATGGTGCCCTTGCCGCTGCAAAGAGGGCAGGTGATGAAGCTGCCGAATTCAATGGATGGCCTGATTCTCTGTCTGGAGAGTTCGAGAAGCCCGAATTTTGAAATTTTGCCGATTTTTGCCCTTGCCTTGTCTTCTTTCAGGTGGGCCTTGAGATTTTTTTCAATTTCAAGTTTGTGCTTTGTTTCCTTCATATCAATGAAGTCTATTATTATAAGGCCGCCAAGATCCCTTAGTCTGAGCTGTCTTGCTATTTCCTCGGCTGCTTCCTGATTCGTCGAAAATGCGGTCTGTTCAATGCTGTCCTGTTGTGTGGCCTTGCCTGAATTGACATCTATGGATACGAGCGCTTCTGTCTGTTCAATTATGATATAACCGCCTGATTTCAGCTGGACTCTTTTTTCAAAAATTGATGATATCTGGTCTTCAATTTTATAGTGGGCAAAAAGAGGATTGTCGCCTTTGTGGTGTTTAATCTGCTTTGCCTGGACAGCAGAGATGATCTGCACAAATTGTTTGACTTCCTTGTAGACCACTTCATGGTCAATTATTATTTCTTTGACATCCGGCGTCAGATAGTCCCTGATTGATCTGAGTGCAAGGCTGCGTTCCTTGTAAAGAAGGGCAGGGGCCTTTTCATTCTGGGCCTTGACGTTTATTTCCTTCCACAGCTTCATGAGATATCTGACGTCTTTGTCAACGTCAGTTTTTGTGCAGTTTTCACCTATGGTTCTAAGGATAAGCCCGAAGTCTTCGGGCAGTTTGAGCTTCGATATTATTTCCTTGAGGCGTTTTCTTTCTTCTTCGTTTTCAATTTTTCTGGAAACCCCGATATTTGTCGAGCCAGGCATTAAAACTGCGTAACGGCCGGGAAGGGATATGAAGGTGGTCAGCATTGCGCCTTTGGTCTGTGCAGGATCTTTCGTGACCTGAACCATGACTTCCTGGCCCTTTTTGATCAGCTTTCTGAGGGATTGGCTGACTTGAATACCGTCCTGGAAATAATCCGTATGGATTTCCTGCCTTTGCAGGAACCCGTGTCTGTCTGAGCCGTAATCCACGAATACGGCCTGAAGGCTTGGTTCCACCCTAGTCACAATACCTTTATAAATATTGCCCTGGGTGATTTCCCTTGCCGCTGTTTCAATGTGAAACTCTTCAAGCTTGTTGCTTGAGATTTTTGCTATGCGGCATTCTTCACTGTCCACCGCATTGATAAGGATCTTTATACTCATTTTGAAATTTTCCTTATTGCCGGCGCGCAATCAGAGCGGATAATGGAACATCCTCATAAAATTAGTATGCTTATCATTCTGTCTTCGTATCCCGGTCGCTTTCCGATAAATTTTATCAGGTTAGCTTAATAGTCGGCATAAGGGCTCAAGGATTTTTATTCCCTGCTCACCTTTTGCCGTAGTTTTATCATCTTGGACGCGAAATGGAATAATGGCATGGGTCTGATTATTCAAAGATGGCTGCGCTGGCAAAAAAAAGATTATTATTGAATTCATGGGGAAACGGTCAGATGTATTTTTTATGTCCGTAAAAACCATGAAATTGCGTTTATTTTAATGTCTGACAACATTGCAAAAAGTCCGATTTTCGTCATTCCTGCGTAGGCCGGAATCCAGAAGTATCTGAAAATGCAAAGATCCCGGATCAAGTCCGGCATGACGCTAAAGTCATTTTTTGACTTTTTGCGAGTCTATCAATGTCTGGAAAGCCCGTTTACTTGCTCCGGGCTAAAATATTATTTCAGTCTTAATTTAGGATGACAGCACGGCTGATAAAAAGCCGCCTGACCATCAAAAATAGACATATTTTGTTTTCTGGGGAACTGTTCCAAAAGGCAGATGCTTTAACGGCTTGCCAAATAAGCCGGAAAAACCATATAAACCTGAACCACCATAAAATTAAAGACGGATGAAAAATAAGCAATCAAGAGCCTCAAGTCAATTTTTTTTTGGAGATGTCATTTGATTCTGGCTGCCTTCTTGATATTTGGTCCCTGTTGTGGCATGAGATATCCGTATTATCCCGCCGACTTGTAATCATGCTGTGGCTGGTACTGATTGATTCTGGCGGGTTTTCATTTTTATGAGTTTGTGAAAATCCATCCTTAATATTTGTGCTTTTTCTATAGATTGCGGCATTATGTGATCCTTAATACTGAAATTGTCCGGATCATAAAGGATTTTCATTTATGTTTTATTGTTATTATAAATTTTGAACAGCGGAGGCATCTGGCGCATGGACAAAAATTACCGCCCCGAAATGATAGAATCTAAATGGCAGGGCTTTTGGGAAGAAAAATCGTCCTTTAAGTCTGTCATAGATAAGACAAAACCCAAATACTATGTACTTGAAATGTTTCCCTATCCTTCCGGGAAGATTCATATGGGCCATGTGCGTAACTATACCATTGGAGACGTGATCGCCAGATACAAAAAAATGAAAGGCTTCAACGTACTTCATCCCATGGGCTGGGATGCTTTCGGTATGCCAGCGGAAAACGCCGCTATCAGCAATAATACACATCCGGCTGCCTGGACATATTCCAATATCGAAGCCATGAAAGTTCAGTTAAAGCGTCTCGGTTTCAGTTATGACTGGCAAAAGGAAATAGCCACTTGCAAATCTGATTATTACAAATGGGAACAGTGGCTTTTTATAAAAATGTTTGAAAAAGGCATGGCTTACAGAAAAGAATCCCATGTCAACTGGTGCGATCCATGCCAGACAGTTCTTGCAAATGAGCAGGTTGAAGACGGGGAATGCTGGAGATGCGGAAATCAGGTTCGTCAGAAAAGGCTGGATCAGTGGTTTTTCCGCATAACAGATCATGTCGAGGAGCTTCTTCAGGAATGTGATAATCTCACTGGCTGGCCTGAAAAAGTAACAACGATGCAGAGGAACTGGATAGGCAAGAGCGTGGGTGCAAGAATCAGATTTGCCATCGAGGAAAGCCCGGAAACAATAGAAGTATTCACAACAAGACCTGACACTTTATTCGGCGCTACATTCATGTGTCTTGCTCCTGAACATCCTCTTGTCCTTTCACTTTCGTCAGGAAAGGAAACAGAGGCTGATGTAAAAGTTTTTCTCGAAAAAATTGCCACCCAGGACAGATCCAGCAGAAATATCGACATGCTGGAAAAAGAAGGCGTGTTTACAGGCGCATATTGCATAAATCCGATGACAGGCAGGAAAATGCCGGTATTTGCCGCCAATTTTGCCCTGATGGAATATGGAACAGGCGCTGTCATGTCTGTACCTGCCCATGACCAGAGAGATTTTGACTTTGCGCTAAAATATAATCTCGAGCGCATTGTAGTTATTCAGCCAAAGGGTGAAACCCTTGATGCTGAGACAATGAAGGCCGCTTATACAGCTCCTGGTTTTCTTGTTAACTCAGGTGATTTTACAGGTATGGACAATAAGGATGCCCAGGATGCCATAGCAACTTATCTTAAGGATAAGGGGCTGGGGGACAAGGCTGTGACCTACAGGCTGCGTGACTGGGGCATCTCAAGGCAGAGATATTGGGGAAGTCCCATCCCTATGATTCACTGTGATTCATGCGGGATAGTTCCTGAAAAAATTGAGAATCTGCCTGTTCTGCTTCCAGAGGATGCCCAGCTCCTTGAAAATGGTGGATCTCCTCTTCCTGCGCTCGATTTTTTCAAGAAGGTACAGTGTCCTAAATGCGGAAATCCCGATGCAGTCAGGGATACGGACACAATGGATACTTTTGTGGAATCGTCGTGGTATTTTATAAGATATTGCAACCCTTTCTGCACCACAGGGATGATAGACCGTGAGTCAGTTGATTACTGGATGCCGGTTGATCAATATATCGGCGGCGTTGAACACGCGATTCTTCATCTTCTTTACTCAAGATATTTCACAAGGGTAATGAGGGACGAAGGGCTTGTCGGCATCTCGGAGCCATTTGACAAGCTTCTGACCCAGGGGATGGTTTGCAGGGAGACCATGACCTGTCCTGAACACAAATTTCTTTATTATGATGAAATTGTTCAGACAGAATCAGGGCCTGTTTGCAAAATGTGCTCAAGTCCAGTTACTTCAGGACGCCTTGAAAAAATGTCCAAGTCAAAGAAGAACGGCGTAGATCCGGATAAAATGCTCGATAAATACGGCGCTGACACTACAAGGTTATTCTGTCTCTTTGCTGCTCCTCCTGAAAGGGATCTTGAATGGAGCGACCAGGGTATAGAAGGCGCTGACAGGTTCCTCAACAGGGTCTGGAGGATCATCAGCCGTTATTATGATCTCATAAACGGCAAAAAATCATACTCAGGATCGGTGGATGCACTATCAGGAAAGGTTCAGGAACTTTTCAGGAAAGCTAACTTTACCATCAAAAAAGTTGGGGAAGACATTGAAAACAGATATCAGTTCAATACCGCAATAAGTGCTGTCATGGAACTTGTTAATTTGCTCTATCTCATGGAAGGAGAGGAAGAAGCTCCATTTGCTCCTGAAGTTATCAGATTCTCAATCGAGTCCATGACACTTTTGCTTGCGCCTTTTGTTCCCCATATTTCAGAAGAACTCTGGGCTTTTCTTGGAGATGGCTCAAGTGTTTCTGCAAAGGCTTGGCCTGTTTACAGGGAAGACGCCCTTGTTGCAGACGAGGTGACCGTGGTTGTTCAGGTTAACGGGAAACTCAGAGGAAAGCTCAATATGCCTCTGGATTCGGATGAGGAAACAGTAAAAAAGCTTGCACTCGAAGATCCGCAGGTAGAGAAGTTTATCGATGGCAAACCTTTGAAAAAGGTTATCTATGTCAAGAACAAGCTTCTTAATATAGTAGTTTAATACTTTGCCTGTTCCTTGGTGCATACTATTTGGTATGCGCCAGACAGGCTCTTCCATTTCAATAGGCCGGAAACTTTCACCTTCGGTTCCCGGCAAAGTTTTTTTGTCCTGGTATATTTCTGGAGATCCCTTTGAATAAAAGATATTTAAGTGTTCTTATCATCCTTCTTGTCTGTACGTTTACATCCTGCGGCTACAGGTTTGCCGTTGGAACAAAACTTCCCGGAGGCATTAAAAAGCTTGGTATCCAGATGTTTGAAAACAAAAGCAGGGAAAGCGGATACGAGGTTGTTCTGACCAATTCCCTTATTGAGGAATTCATCAGCAAGAGCGCGGATACTTATTCTTCTCTCGAAAAGGCTGACGGATTCATCAAGGGCGAGATCTCAAGGATAGACATTAAGGGCATAACACACTCAAATCCTGATATTGCCACTGAAAGAAAGGCCGTGGTTTTTCTGGACGTGAATCTTGTGGATAAGAGCGGAAAACTTGTAAGGCAGCTTGCAAAGCTGACGGACGAGGAAGCTTACAAGGTTTCTGATAACAGGACAACAACTGAAAATAATAAGCAGAATGCGCTTTTGACGGTTTCAAAAAGAATGGCTGAAACTGTTTATGAAAAGCTGAATGAATATTGACAAGGTATTTCCGTCATTCCGGTGAAGGCCGGAATCCAGAAGTGTCTGAGAGTGCTGGATGAAGGATCAAGTCAGGCCTGAAGTCCTTTTCTGACTTGTTGCGAGACCATTAGTATCAATAAGCGATTTAAACGATCAAGCCGGGCTATACAAGAAAAAGAAAAGCCGGGAATCCCCGGCTTCAGATTTTCAGTTGCTAATATATTTGAGCGTTTACGCGTTTGCTTTATTTATCGCATTAAGCTTTTTTGCAAGACGGGAAATTTTTCTTGCTGCATTGCGTTTGTGAATTACGCCTTTTTTTGCAGCCTTGTCTATGGCTGATTTTGCCATGTCAAGAACGCTTGCTGCATTTTCATCTTTTTCAGTAACAGCTGCGAGGACTTTTTTTACTGCTGTTTTAACATGAGTTTTTACCATTCTGTTGCGAAGGTTTTTCTTCTCGCCCTGTTTTGCTCTTTTTTCTGCTGACTTATGATTAGCCAATTTCCAAGACTCCTTAAGTTTGATATTTTTCTATATGCATAAATTGTATTTTGAATGTCAAAATAGACTGTATAAATATTATCTGATGATTTTTATGTCAAGGCTATTTTTTAATAATAAATAGAGTGTTTTGCAAGCGTAATTTGGAGGCGGGCCTTTTTATGCCGGATATGCGGGGGTTTTTTGATTATCAGGAACAGATTGCCGCATATGCTGAATAAAACAGATTGCCGCATATGTTAAAATATTTTATAAAATTGATGGACTCGCAAAAAGTTCTATTAAGGTCATTCAGGCGGGGCCTGTCCCGGTGAAAACCGGAATCCGGAAGCCCAGAAGTAATTGAAAATACAAAGATGCCGGATCAAGTCCGGTATGACGCAGGCGTCTTTTTTTGACTTTTTGCGACCTTGTCAAAATTAATATTTTTTTGGCTGTGCCCAAATTAATCCGAATTTCTCTTCAAACTCAACCCATCAAGAGGATAACATCTTGAACTATCATGGAAGAATATTGGACTCAGGTTATAGTGAAGAACTGAAAATGCGTCTTGCTGAAGCGCTGTCGGTTTATCAGGGGCTTGATTCAGTGCCCGGGCCTTTTCTTCATTATATTTCTGCCTGGGATGAAAAAACAGGCGCAATATGGTATGAGTTTGCAAGCAAAGGCTTTCTGAAGATTTTTGATACGGACACAGAAGGGCTGCCGGAAATTTTTAGGAAGGCTGTTATTGATCAGAGAGTATATAAATATTTTGATGTAACAATCAAAAAGCATATAATCAGAAAAGCTGATATGGCTTTTATCAGGGAAAGCCAGAGGAAGCAGGGTAAAACCGCCGGGAATATTGAAGCAGTATACAAAATCAGAACCCAGAGCGGAAGAATTTTGTGGCTTAAGGATTCCGTACTAATTGAGTCATTTGATAATGATGGGATCTGTCTGTCATTCGGGAATCTTACGGAGGTTTCCAAGGAGATGGAGCTGGAAGAGGAACTGGCAAGAACCAAGACAGCTCTTGAAGACAGCGAAAAGCGCTACCGTCTTCTTTTCGAGGAATCTGGCGAAGCTCTTTTTCTTCTGGACAGTGAGGGTGTAATAAAAATGGTGAACCGACGGGCTGCCGAGCTCGCCGGAATGGATATTTCCGAATTATCAGGAATCTGCATAGATCGTATTTTTGAATTCGATTCTACAGTGAATGCTGGTGGCCTTTCGTTATTAGGCGCGTCAGATTTTTTTGAAACAGTGTTAAAAAAGAGGGATGATTCCAGAACTCCTGTGGAAATAGGGGTGACAACCGTAGAGGGTGTGGATGAGCGTCTTTACCAGCTGATAATCAGGGATATTTCATTAAGAAGGGCGCTTGAGGACGAGAGAATAAAGTCAGGAAAGCTTGAGGTGGCAAATACAATCGCTGCCGGAATTTCCCATGATTTTAACAATATTCTTTCAATTATAGTTGGAAATACATCCCTTGCCCAGATGGAGCTGGAAAAAAGCAGCAGAGTACACAATATGCTCGGGCAGATTGAAAAAGCCGCAAACATGGGGAAGTCAATCACCCATAAATTTATTAATTTTTCACAGACCAGAAAGGTCTATCGCCAGAATATTCTGGTCGGCCCTGTCATTAATGAAGCTGTCATGCTCAATCTCGGGACTTCAGGAATAAAAATAGTGACAAATATTCCGAAGGATCTTCCTGAGGTACGCATAGACTGTGATTCAATAAGGCTTGCTTTATCAAGTATAATGTCCAATGCGCTCGAGGCTGCAGTCTCGTCAGACAATACAGTGAAGATAGAGGCTGAAAAGGTCATTATGGATGCAGATTCCATTCATCCCGGCTTTCTTTTGCCTCCTGGTGAATATGTTAAAATAACCGTGTCTGACAATGGCCCTGGAATATGCAAGGAAGATATGCCAAGGATTTTTGATCCCTATTTTTCTACACGGGAGAGAGGTGTGAGAAAAGGTATGGGGCTTGGTCTTACGATTGCTTACTCTGCGGTTAAACAGAATGACGGCCATATACATATCCTTTCTGAAGAGGGACGGGGTACAAAAGTTATGGTCTATCTTCCTGTAGCTGGCAGAACCCATGGTATAAATATCTGGAAAATTTAGTTTTGTTATTAATATGGCATCAAGATAATTAAAGGTATCACGGTTATGACAGGCCAAGATTTGAAATGCCCTGCATGCGGATTCGAGCGAATAGAATCTGACAGAATTTGTCTGATGTGTGGGATTGATTTTCAGATTTACCAAAGCTCTTCAGATACCGGGCCCGCTAAGAAACCGGAGGTAGAATCAGACGAAAAAAAGAAGGTAGTCCCGGAAGTAAAGACTTTTTCCGGGCCCAAATGTCCTTCATGCGGTTTTGACAGGCTTGAAAATGACAGGGTTTGCCTGATGTGCGGCATAGATTTTCAAATCTATGAAAATGCCCTGATAAAGGAGTCGGACAAAGAAGTCTTGGATGAGCAGGAAAACCGGAAGCCCGAGTCCTCTGATATTTTATCATTTGACAGTTTTAGTGATGGGGATGATAGACTTGTCATGGAATTTGAAGAGACCGGCCATGTTATTGGTTTCTGTCTCAATTGCAGGTCAAACCGGTATTTCGGAGAGTATGAGTGCCGGAACTGCGGAGCCGTTTTCGCAAAACTTGAGTCCATGAAACAGGAGGATCTATACGAGACGCCTGTTTCTTCTGGCGCATGTAATTATCTGAAAGAGTTTTCAAAAGTTTTAGCAGGCATTAGAGGGTTCGCTGTCGTAATTGCAAAATATTTTATTTCTTTTTTGTTTGCTTTAACGCCTGTTTTAAAATCATTGGCTCTCACCTCGTATTCTGTGACATGGAACTTTAAAAAGCAGATTTTACTGTTTGTTTCAGTAGTTATATGTTTTGTGGCTGTTTATTATTCTGTCAATTCCGGCATTGATTCTTACCGGGTTTACAGAGATGAAAAAAAGCGTATTGCAGATGAAACAGCGCTTGAAAAAAAGGCTGATATATTTCGTAAAAATGCCTGGTCGCTTAAAGAACATATCATTTCTGTAGCAGACAGAGAAGGAATAGAGCCTGCTAAGTCAGAACTTAATAAATATGATATACCAAATCTGCGTTACAATCCTTTCCTCATTTTGATAAAAAGCAGCCTTGACGAGAAAATTCTGAATCAGAAAATAAAAGATATGGCATTTGATGATTATGAAGCCAGATACGAAGCATATTCGAGGCTTTCAGACATTGATCCTGGGAATGAATCTTACGCCGATTTGCTAAGGCTGAACAGGATGATGTTCGCTTCAAAAATGGCAGAAAAGGCAGAAAGTATTCTCCGTAATTATAATAAGGATAAGGCTGTCTTGGAAGGCGCAATAACAATTGCTGAAAAGGCTTATGGTCTTGAACCAACTCCTGGGAATGAATGGCTTGTTCACAAAGCGAAAAGTGAGAAGCTTCTTTTTTTCGAAGGAAATGAATATGTCGTAATGGCTATGCGTGATGACGGCTTTTCAGGTAATAAAAACAGAAACCAGAGAAAAATAAGGGTCTGGCTAAAAAATGTCGGACCAGATGCTTTCAGGATAAATCCGGATTTCTTTTCTCTTGATTGCGAGGATGGCGTCAAATACCAGTATAATGATTTTTCAAAAAATCTGGTCACAGAGTTGGCTCCTGGCGAAGAAATTGAAGGAGACGTGTTTTTTTATACCAAAAGCAGACCAAGACGAATTGCTTTTGATCACGTAAAACTTGGGCAGATACTCAGGGAGTTTCCATGAATATCTGCCGTTGTATGATAGCTCTTACAAGAAGCATAAGCCATTAAGAGTGACGGTCTCGCAAAAAGTCAAAAAAAGGCGTCGTCGTCATGCCGGACTTGATCCGGTATCCATTCTGTTCAGGCGCTTCTGGATTCCGGCCTGCGCCGGAATGAAGGTAATCGGACTTTTTGTGAGTCAATTGGGTATAATAGAAACACCTGTTTAAAATAAAAAACAATAGGCGAAAACAAATGTCTGATAAAACTTTTCATACCAAATGCCATATTTGTGGTATGAACCTCGAACCTCTTTACAGCCCAGTCAGTGATAGTGTTTCAATGGAAGTTTTCTCGATATATAATTGTTCTGGCTGCGGACTTGGATATACAACCCCCCAGCCTAATGATCTAAAAAAATATTACGATAGATCATATTATGGTAACAGGCACGGTTTTACTGAAAAATATTGCATAAAGCGGCGTTCCAAGATCGTTTCCTCGACAATCAAAAATGGTAAAGGCAAAAAGCTGCTCGATATTGGATGCGGAGATGGCTCATTTATAAAATCATTAAAAACCACTGGATGGAATGTCAGCGGCACAGAGATCAATCCTGATTATGATTTATTTAATAACTTGGCTGTTAAAGAAAAGATTGAAGATTTCGCTGGAAGTGAACCTTTTGATTGTATTACCATGTGGCATACACTGGAACATATGCCGGATACTAAAAAGGTTTTCACTGGTATTTATAGCCTTCTTGCTCCAAACGGTAAGCTGATTATCGCGGTTCCAAATAAAAAAAGTATCCAGGCTCGATTATTTAAAAACAAATGGCTTCATTTGGATGTACCCCGTCATATATACCATTTTGATGCAGATTCATTAAAATGCTGTCTCAAATCAAATGGTTTTATTATCGAACACAAGCTTTGGCAGGAGTTTGAGTATGATCTTCTCGGATGGGTTCAGAGCGCCTTGAATTCTATTTTTAAGAAGGCGGATGTTTTTTTTGATCGATTAAGAGGCAGAAAAAAAAGGTCGAATAGTTTGATAGATCATTTAAATATTATACTTGGCTTCACTTTCTCAGTTCTCTTTTTACCCATAGTCGTTTTTGAAAAAATAGTTAATAATAGTGGCACAATTATTGTCATAGCTAAAAAATAAGGCCTTATATTTTATGTATAAAGATAAAAAAGTTGTTGTGGTAATGCCTGCTTATAATGCTGAGAAAACACTTCGCATGACTTATGATGAAGTCATGGATCAGGGCGTTGTCGACTTGGTTATAATTGTGGATGATGTCAGTTCCGACAGAACTGTTGAAATAGCAGAAAACTTGCCCAAGTCGATTATATTCAAGCATAAAAGGAATAAAGGATACGGAGGAAATCAGAAAAGCTGTTACAGGCTTGCCCTCGAAAATGGCGCAGATATCGTTATTATGGTTCATCCCGACTATCAGTACACGCCTAAACTTATACCTGCAATGGCCTCTCTCATAGGAAATGGTCTCTATCACTGCGTTCTTGGTTCCAGAATTCTTGGAGGCGGGGCGCTGAAAGGCGGAATGCCTTTGTGGAGATATGCTGCCAACCGTTTTTTGACTTTTGCGGGTAATGTCTGTTTTGGGGCAAAACTTTCTGAATATCATACAGGATATAGGGCTTTTTCAAGGGAACTTCTGGAAAAAATTCCGTTTGATAAAAATTCAGATGACTTTGTGTTTGATAACCAGATGCTGGCACAGATAATCTGGCTTGGTTGCACAATAGCCGAGATAAGCTGCCCTACAAAGTACTTTGCTGAGGCTTCTTCGATAAATTTTTTTAGAAGTGTTCAATATGGATTTGGATGTCTGAAAACTATGTATTGTTACATACTCGCAAAATCAGGGAAAATACATAATTTGTTTATTAAATAGCACAAAGCGGCAAATTTAAGTTTTAAAGGTCGCAATTACTTAAAATTGAAGTTTATTGCCGCATTTTTTTTGAAAGATTATCCGAACTTGATTAAATATTCATCAAAACAAGTGTTAGTCAGACCAGAATTCATAATTTGCTGTCTATTATTCACGGCAACTTTATTTGTATATATCCCAGTTGTTAATTATGACTTTATTAACTATGATGATGTTCAATATATCACTGAAAATATTCATGTTAAACATGGCATGACAGCAGATAGTATAAAGTGGGCCTTTTTTTCATTTCATGCAAGCAACTGGCACCCGGTTACGTGGCTGTCTCACATGCTGGACTGTCAGCTTTATGGTCTTGACCCAGGCAAACATCATGCTACTAATTTGCTATTCCATGTTTTAAATACCATTCTTCTTTTTTTTATTTTTTTCAAAACAACAACTCAAAAATGGCCAAGTGCTTTTATCGCGGCTTTTTTTGCTCTTCATCCCATGCACGTTGAATCAGTCGCTTGGATTGCAGAAAGAAAAGATGTTCTGAGTACTTTTTTTATGATGCTTACTATTTTGACTTATATTTTTTATGCTAAGTCACGCAGAAGAGTAACATATTGGTCGGCTATGACCTTTTTTGCACTTGGAATAATGTCAAAGCCAATGATCGTTACGCTGCCATTCTTATTGATGCTTTTTGATTACTGGCCGCTTAAACGCATGAATGACTTGAAAATGTATCCACGATACAGAATATTGTCATCTCTAATAATAGAAAAAATTCCGTTTTTCATATTGAGCATGCTCTCAAGCTATATTACAGTAATAGCTCAGGCCAAGGGAGGTGCAGTGTCATCGCTTGACGTACTGCCATTACCTGAGAGGTTTTGTAACGCATTCATTTCTTACTTTAAATACATCATTAAAATGGTCTATCCTTTTAATCTTTCGATATTTTATCCTTATGCCCCAAAAATTGATTGGCCATTTTTTTATATTTCCTTATTGTTTCTCATATTTGTATCGGCAGCGATTATCTGGTTTTTTAAAAAAATTCCATGGCTTTTTGTCGGCTGGTTTTGGTACATGGGGACTCTTGTTCCTGTTATAGGAATTGTTCAGGTTGGGGCTCAATCAATTGCTGACCGCTATACTTATATTCCTTTTATAGGCCTTTTTTTAATAATGGGCTTCGGCGCCCAATTTGTTTTTGATAAACTAAAGTACGGTAATTTTTTCGCTTATAGCTCATTACTTGCCACAGCGATATTTTTTATGTTTGCAGCTCGCTTTTATGTCAAAAACTGGTGTGACAGTATTTCGATATTTCAGCATTCAATCTGTGTTACAAAAAATAATTATATCGCCTACGGCAATCTTGGTGATGCTTTAATGAAGGAAAAAAGAATATTAGAAGCCAAGGACTGTTTTTCCGAAGCAATCAAAATTAAACCATCATATTTTAATGGTCATTTTAATGTTGGAGTTTGCCATATGGCTTTGGATGAGAATGAGGAAGCAATAAAAAGTTTTTTCAGAGCCGTGAGTATCAAGCCAGATTTTGCTTTAGCTTATTATAATATTGGAAGCATTTATTTGAAGCAGAAAGAATATAGTAAATCTTTGAAATATCTTGGAAAGGCTATAATGCTTACCCCTGATAATGCCAGGGCTTATTATAAGGTGGGACTTGTTAATAATGAAATCGGCGATGTTGCTGCAGCTTTGTGGAATTTCCAGAAATCTTACAGCCTGGGATATATACACGCCCAGAGTGATATTGATAAAATTCTTAGGGCTCAATGATATTATTGATAGTATTTCACAGATGAGTTTTTTTTGTGTTTGACATTTTTTGTATATATATATCCCAAAAAATGTCATATGCTCAGCTAATGTTTTATGGTAGTGGCTATGCAATCATAATTTATATGTGTTTATTTATTGGCATGTTGTTTGCTTTTATTGTTAACAACAAAAACTATTATCTCATGGTCAAATCATTATTTACAACCTAAAGAAAAGGAGAAACATTATGATTAGAAAAATTAGAATGCAGAGCGAAGAAGGCTTCACACTTATCGAACTCATGATTGTTATCGCTATTATCGGTATTCTTGCGGCAATCGCTATACCTAACTTCATTGCATACAGAAACAAATCTTTCTGTTCAGCTGCTGAATCTGATGCAAATGCGGTAGCAGCAGCAGTTGCAGATTATTTCTCAATTCCAACACATACAAACATTGCGAGTACAGACCTTACCTACACAGGTACCGGATCCAACTCATGGACAATCGTGGGGCCAGCTGATCCTAACGTTGCAATTACAATCACAGTTACTGATGGAAGCGGAAGATGCCCTCAAGAGTACCAAGACTCTTCTCCTAACATAGCAGGTACTACTACTAAGTCATGGACTAATAAGGTATATACAAAAGTTCTGTCCCTCAAGTAGCTTAATGACAGTTAAGATGTCAGAATAGAGGGAAGGCGGAGAAATCCGCCTTCCTTTTTTTATCAGCATTGTATCAGTTGATTATATCTCTATGAAAAATGCGATTCAGACGAGTTTTCTTCTTTTTGTGATCATCGCCTGCGTATATTCAAATACCCTTGATTCTGTCTGGCAGTTCGATGATATACCGAATATCATTAATAATAAAGCCCTCCATCTTGAAAATTTTTCTTATGACACTCTTTGGAAATCCTCATTTTCAAGAGAGGGTCATAAAAATTACAGACCACTTCCAAATTTGAGTTTTGCTTTAAACTGGTTGATTGGCGGTTCGAATACAGTTGGATATCACATCATAAATATCTTAATTCATTGGTTATCGTTAGTCTTTCTTCTTCTATCCAGTCTTGTTATTTTTGAATCTCCAAATTTAAGAAAGCGCTTTACGAAGGAAGAAGCCTATTTTATTTCAGTTTTGGCTTCTGTTCTGTGGGCGGTGCATCCTATACAGACATCAGCTGTAACATATATAGTACAACGCATGACCAGTATGGCTGCGATGTTTTATATCGCTGCAATTTTTTTTTATGTCAAAGGGCGTTGCTTAATATTGTATGGCATTGGCCATAAGGTAGCTGTGAATAAGGCTAAAGGCTATTTTTTTTATTTCCTCTGCATTCTATGCTATTTTTGCGCTTTTTTTTCAAAAGAAAATGCTGCTATCCTGCCATTATCTATTATTATGGTAGATGTTCTTTTTTTTAAAGATGTGAAGAAAATACAAATAAAATATAAACATTTTTTTGCGATATTTTTATTGGTAGCTGTCATTAGTATTGGCGGGGTGGCAATCTTTGTTAAAGGCAACCTGTTTTTTTTTATAGATCGATATAATTACAGGCCTTTTTCCATTTCGGAAAGGCTTCTTACAGAGCCAAGAATAATTCTTGGATATCTTTCCCAGTTATTCTATCCTCTATCTGATAGGTTTTCCATAACCCACGATGTTGAAATTTCAAAAAATTTATTTCAGCCTTGGATGACGCTTCCTTCTATTTTGGCAGTTTTTACGATAATTGTTATAGGATTTTTTCAGTTCACTAAAAGACCTTTGCTGGCATTATCAATTCTTTTTTATTTTTTAAATCACATAATAGAATCGACATTTATCCCTTTGGAACTCGTCTTTGAGCATAGAAACTATCTGCCTTCCATGTTCCTTTTTATGCCTGTTGCCTGGGGAGTAAATGAAGCTTTGAAAAGATTCAAAGGTAGAAACTGTTTCGTTTATCAGATGATTATATTTACAGCTTCTCTTGTAATTATTTGGTTTGGTATAAATACATATAGTCGCAATAACGTCTGGAAAACGGAACTTTCCCTATGGTATGATGCTTTGAAAAAAGCTCCAAACGATGCAAGGCCTGCTACAAATGTCGCGATTGCTTTAGCATGGAAAGATAATCCTACACTAAGAGACTATGATGTAGCAATGGCTCTTTTTGAAAAAACTCTGCTTATGAATAAAGCAAGAAAGAATCTTGATTCAGATATTTATGGAAACATTGCTTTTATATATTTTCAAAGAAATCAGTTTGAAAAATCAATCGAATTTTATAAGAAAGCCCTTGATATTGATCCTGATTTTATAAAGGGCCGTTTTGATATGGTAAAACCACTCATAATGCTTGGACGATGGGAAGAAGCCTCAAAAGAAATGGACCTGCTTCTTAATAACCGCAAAGGATACCTCAAAAGCGATTATTTAAATGTAAAAGGTCTGATTCTTTTATGGCAGAACAGACCCGATGAAGCTCTCCATTATCTAAGACAGGCTCTTCATAAGTCTCCTTGGGATTCTTCAGTATATTTGAATATAGGCAGGGCGCTTTCAATGACAGGGCATTATAAAAATGCAGAGTGGTTTCTATCAAGGCTGGGCAGAAAAGAGCCTGCTAATATGTTTACAACTTTCTGCCTTATAGAAAACGGCGTAAAATCAGGGAATATGACTGTTGCTGAAAAATATGCTGAAGAAATGCTTGGCAATAACAGTATAGTTTCAATTAATACAATGCTGAAAGTTTTACCTGTTTTTTATCAGACAGTGCCTGTTTCTGCTGATATAATTAAGCCTGTCATAATGAAAAAAATACGGGAGCTTTTAGGTAAGGATGATAAGCAGCAATGAAAAAAGAAATAAATGCGTTATCATACAGATACTATTTTATACCTGTTTTCATCATTTCATTATCCGGTCTCGTCAATTCCATTTATCTTAGCTATTCCCATTACAGAAATTATAATGATATCAGTTATATAAGTTTCTGTGCGATTTCAAAGGCCATCAACTGCGATACTGTCTCCCAGAGCAGCTATTCAATATTTATGAATATACCGGTGCCATTCTGGGGTATCATTGGATATGCGCTTCTTTTTTTTATTATTGCAATATCAGGAACAGTGAGGGCTGAAAAAAGGCGGGGCTGGCCCTTAATTTTTATTATATCAGGATGTTTCACAGCCTACAGTCTTGTTCTTGCGTTCATATCCGGTTATTATATCAAAAGCTACTGCATCATGTGCATACTCAGTTACGCCATCAATATTGCGCTGCTTTTTTATTCATGGATTATCAGAAGCCGTTTTGATACTGATGGAATTTTCAGGGGATTGATAAATGACCTGAAATTTTTTATGAAAATTAAAATCGCGCGGATCGTTTTTTTTATCATAATCGTTTCGCCTGTTGCAATGTGGCTGTTTATGCCCCAATACTGGCTTCTTAAGCCTTTATCCATTGAAGAATCAGGTATCGATTCAGGAATGACCGATGACGGCCATCCTTGGATTGGAGCTACAAAACCCAAATTAACGATAACAGAGTTTTCTGACTACCGTTGTTTTCAGTGCAAAAAAGCTCATTTTTTCATGCGGCAGCTTGTGGCCGCTCACCCGGATAAATTGCGTCTTGTACACAGGCATTATCCGATGGACAGCAGATTTAATAATGTTATTATTACAGCTCCTTTTCACGAGGGATCAGGCGAGCTTGCGCTGATAGCGGTTTATGCTGCACATAAGGGGAATTTTTGGAAAGTTAATGATATTCTTTTCAATCTTGAAATCGGTGATGAGGGTGGAATCAATACTGCCAGAATAAGTGAGCTGATTGGTTTTTCAAGGGCTGAAGTCTATTTTGCCATAAAAAACAAAACTGTTAGGCAGATTTTAAATAATGATATTCTGGTAGGTATGAAGCTTGAAATCATGGCTACCCCTGCTTTTGTGATTGAAGGCAAGGTTTACATAGGAGAGCTGCCGTTTGAAACAATCGAGAAAGCTGTGAATGAAGAATAGCCTTTTTGATAATAAAAATATATTTCTCTTTTTTTCTATTTTACTGTACGCACTTTTATTTATTACCATCATTTTAATGGCTTCAACGCCTCCTGTTGACAGGGATGCCTTAACCCATCATCTCGCCATTCCCAAACTTTATATAGAGCATGGCGGTATATATGAAATTCCTGATATTGAATTTTCATATTACCCCCAGCTCCTGGAGCTTATTTACGCAATCCCTTTGTTTTTCGGCAATGATATTATACCAAAATACATTCATTTTGGAATGGCTCTGTTTTCATCATTTTTTGTTTATAAGATCCTGAGGCAAAGAGCATCTTTATATGCTGCCTGTGCAGGCGCATTGTTTTTTCTGTCTCTGCCTGTAATTGTAAAGTTGTCAGTAACTGTATATGTTGATCTAGGCCTGATTTTTTTTTCTTTTTTATCATTATACTATCTTATTAAATGGCAAAGATTAGAAAAACTCCGATATCTTGTTTTTTCTGCCTTGTCATGCGGCTTTGCCATGAGCTGCAAATACAACGGCCTGATTGTGTTTATGCTTATGATGTTTGCTGTTATCTGGCTTTCAGAAAAGAAAGTTGCGAAGTCAAAATTTGTCATAGAGCGAGCCTGCCTTTTTTGCATTGTTGCGATTATAATTTTTTCCCCCTGGCTTGTAAAAAATTACTTGTGGACCAAAAATCCAGTTTATCCTCTGTATAACTCTCTTTTCAATCCTTCAGATAGCCATACGGGACTTGCTGGCGGGGAATCAGTCAAAAAAAGCCATTTTTACTACCGCAGGGTGGTTCATGGCGAGAGTTTTTTTGAAACAATAACAACTCCTGTCCGTATTTTTTTTCAGGGCAGAGACGATGATCCAAAATATTTTGATGGCCGACTGAATCCTTTTCTTTTTTTTCTTCCAATAATCTCAATGATTGTAGAAGTTGTCAGGTACATGAAGAAAAAGCTTCCTGATCATGAAAAAATTCTGCTTTTTTCATTTGCATGGGCTTATATCATTTTTGTCTATGTTCAGACAGATATGCGCATTAGGTGGATTGGACCAGCCATTGCCCCCTTAACTGTTCTCTCTTTTATCGGGCTTGGGGAATTATGGCAGATAATTAAAAAAAAATTTGGTTGTTCAGGGTTAACCATTAAATCAGCCTTTGCAATTATTATCATTGCTATGTTTTCGATGAATTATAATTATTTTTTCGAGCTGTATAAAAAAATTGATCCTATACCGTATCTTTCAGGAAAAATTTCGCGGGGTGAATATATTCAGAATCAAAGGCCAGAATATTCAGCGTATCAATATATTAATCAGAAAGTTGACCGGAATGCCAAAATTTTTGGCCTTTTTGTAGGAAACAGAAGATATTACTGTGACCGTCCGATGGTAACTGATGAGAATGTTTTTAGGAAATTTACAAATAATGCTAACAGTGCTAAAGACATATTTAATAATCTGACTAATATCAGGATAACACATTTTGTTGTAGGTGAAGAACTCTACTCGTCATGGTTAAGCGGTGTATTTGATGATGATCACCAGAAAATAATTTTAGATTTCTGGAGGCTTCATGCCAGACTGATATTCAGGGCCTACGGGTATTCAGTTTATGAGATTATAAAGTAAATCAGGCAATCACGTAGACTTGTATACTTATATATTGTGCACCGACAGTAGTAACCCATTTTTATTCAGATTCTATGTTTGGGCTAAACAGAAATCAGGATTATCCAATGTATTCAAATAAAAAAATTTATGTTGTTGTTCCTGCCCATAATGAAGAGAAGCAGATTATAAAAGTCATTGAGACGATGCCTGACTTTGTCGATAAAATCGTAATTGTAGATGATTCAAGTACTGATAACACTTTTGAAACAGTTGAGAAAATATCTGAGTCAGACAAAAGAATAATTCTGTTAAAAAACGAAACAAATCTCGGATGCGGAGCTTCTCTTGCTAAGGGTTTTAAATGGGTTTTGAGCCAGGACGCCGAGATTATAGTAAGAATGGACGGTGACGGCCAAATGAACCCGGATGATCTGGAAAAACTTGTGTACCCGGTTACTGAGGGGTTGACAGATTTTGCCAAAGGTAACAGATTTTTTTCGGGCAAAGCATATGAAAAGATGCCCAAAGTCAGATATTATGGAACAGCTTTTCTTTCTCTTTTAACAAAAATTGCCTCTGGATACTGGCAGATTTCAGATTTTCAGTCCGGTTATACAGCAATGAACCGTGATGTTCTTAAAACAATAGACTGGGATTCGATGTATAAGAGTTACGGTCAACCCAATGATCTGATTGTAAGGCTTAATGTGGCCAATTTCAGAATTGCTGATGTTCCCGTTGAGCCGGTTTACAATGTCGGCGAGAAATCAGGCATGAACATAAAAAAAGTTATGTTTACCTTGAGCTGGCTTCTTCTGAAACTGTTTTTCTGGAGAATGAAGGAAAAATACGTTATCAGGGATTTTCACCCTCTGGTGCTATTTTATTTTCTGGCTTTCTTTTTTGGCTGCTCATCTTTTCTCCTCTTTTTAAGAGTTTTTTATTTTTGGGTGTTTGTTGGACATATTCCCCCAATAAATGCTCTTGCTGCCATGTTTACCTTTATCAGCGCGAGTCAGTTCACTCTTTTTGGAATGTGGCTTGATATGGAAGCTAATCGGAGTCTTAGGGGCGGGAGGAAAGCTCCTATAATATAGAGAATCTCTAAAAATTGTTTTATTAATTACTAAACAAGTAAAAGTATGTTATAAGACAACCATATTAACTTATGAATATGGTGAGCAAATTAGACAATGAAGCAGCTTGGATTATTTGACTGGAAAGAGCGCTATACGAGAATTGACAAGAATGGAGATCCATTAGTTGAATTGAATAAGGTGATTCCATGGGAGGATTTTCGTTCTGTTTTGAGTAATGTTTTTGTGAAGGATCGAAAGAGCAACGCGGGCGCAAAACCGTATGATGTTATCCTGATGTTTAAAATACTGATTTTACAGTCTCTTTACAACCTTTCTGATGATGGGATTGAATATCAGATTTTAGACCGATTGTCCTTTATGCGTTTTCTTTCAATTGATGCAGGCGATAAAGTTCCCGATTCCAAGACGATCTGGCTTTTTAG